>ONYZ01000069.1 GCA_900322175.1 uncultured Prevotella sp. | reverse complement strand
TCGCCGCGGACTGAACCTGATATCGTACATAGCCGGCGACTTTGCCAGCGGCAAGGGATCGATAGACCCAGTGGTAGAGGCATGGATGAGCGAGACGGCAGCGCTCGACAAGATGTACCAGATGCAGGAGGATGAGTGGCGCGCTAAGAAGAATGCAGCGAAGAACAAGAAGGAACAGCCCGAGGAACCGAAGCTACCCGTGCGCTGTCTGACGCTGAACAACACCGTGGCCAATCTGGCCGAGCGACTGGCCAACACGGAGGGCAAGCACGCTTTTTCTTTTACTCCCGAGGCCGACACCGTAGCGCAGAAGTGGCGATCATCCATGTGCGACTTCTCGGTGATGCTGCGACAGAGTTACGACGGCACCAAGTACGAGCGCGAGGCCCGAAGTGCCGAGGCCGTAAACGTGCATATCGATCACCTGCTGTGGAATGTGGTGATGTGCGGCACGCCTGATGCACTCTATCGAGTGGTAAACAATTACACCGACGGATTTCAGAGTCGTATCGCCGTGGCCCGTACGCCCGACAATACCTTTGCTCCGCTGGAGGATAATCCCAAGGTGCTTACCACTAGGCAGAGCGACCGCATACAGCAGATAGCCCACCTGCTGCCGCTGATGGCTGGCGAGGTGGTACTGCCCAAGCTAGAGAACAAGGGTAGGGAGTGGCTAGAGCGCATACGACTGGAGACGATGAAGAACGACGACCGCACCCGTGCCCGTCAGCGATTCCGCGTCTGCGTGACCGCCCAGCGAATGACGTGCTGCCTAATGCTCTGCCGCGTGTGCGAACAGCTGATACAGAAGCACGGACTGACTGGGGCCGAGACACAGCTGAAGCAACAGCCCGGTCTGTGGCGCGAGATGCTGCTGAAGGCGCAGACGCCCACACTGCTTGAGGCCTACGACGTGATAGCCGACCAACTGCTGGACAACGCTCTATACTTCTTCCGCGACCGTATCGAAAATGCATTTGCCAGTCGCGACTATGCAGGCAGTCAGAACGGTGAACGCTCAAAGCGTGGCAGAAATGATTCTATCTACGAGCGACTCGACCCGCAGTTTACGTATCAGCAGGCCATGCAGCACTCCGTGGCCCTGAAGGGTGCCGGCGTTACTCACAACAGCGTGCGACAGATGCTAAAGAACTGGCGCAAGCAGGGACTGGTGCAGCTGACCGACGACGGGCAGTATAAGAAAATTAAGAGTTAAGAATTAAGAATTAAGAGTTAAGAATTAAGAGTTAAGAGTTAAGAATTAAGAGTTAAGAATTAAGAATTGGTCAAAGTGGTCACGGTCAAAGTGGTCAAAATCAATGTTCAATGATGAAAATCGAAAATAATCAAGAATGCTTTGTGCAGCTCTGGCGGATGCTGGGGCGCACAAAGCGAGTGCTAAGAGCACATTACATGAGATTCTGCATACGCAGGGTGCTGAAGCTGTGGTTTGATGGCGAGGCTACCGACGAGTTTATCTGGCAGGTATGCAACCTGTGCGGGCTGGCAGGCATGGACGAGTTGCCCTCGCCCAAGCTCTACCCCCGCCAGCATCGCGAACTGCTACGCGCCATAGTGGCTGTGCGCACAGGCATCAGTTACTATCGTATAGACCTGAAGGCACTGGATGCAGCCTACAGCATAGCTTATCCCAACAGCACGCCGCTCAACGTCAACAAGAAGAAACGTAGATAGATTACTTCACAACTTTCTTTCCACCTATTATATATATGCCCTTAGGCAGTGCTGACGCATCGTTGCCGTAGCTGCGACCATGCAGATCGTAAATCACGTCGCTCTTGCGGGTGTCCATCACTATGCCGCTGATGCCGCTAGAGCCGAAGGTTAACGACTTAGGCGCGGTCCACACAGAATAAATGCCATCAGCACCCTTGGTGCGCAAGCGATAATTGTAATTGCCTTCGGTGTTAAGATCGGTCAGCGTGATGCTGTTGGTAGCGGTGTCGAAGATAGTGGTGTTAGTATATGGCTTACCTACTCTTCGGCTGGCAGCCGGACTGTCGTCGATACCCAGCTCATCCTTACTCCAGATGCCATCGTAGACGGCAAAATATTTGAGATATATCTGTTCGTCAGGTAAGAGTTTGATAAAGAACTTGTCATAGTCGATGTCAGGGAAATTGAATACAAACTTTCCGTCATTAGTAAATCCTACGTAAGACCCCCTTCCCGATGCATATTGATCGCCATTATTATAAAAGTATATGTGCAACTCGGCATATTCAGGATAGCTGGGATCTATCAGATCTACGCCTATCACAATCGTGATATCCTTAGATTGTGGAACGTCCCATCCTGGGGTTTGAATATAACCAGGCTCCAGTGATGTGCCTATAAGCAGCTTGTTGGGTGTTGCATACAGATTGTAGCCACTCCAATTACTCAGGCCATAATTACGCAGACTAGAAGAGATATTCTTGGAAGTACCATCTGTGGTCTGTGTCTGGGCGAAATCAAACTCCTGCGTGCGCGAGTCGGCAGGGTCAAGAAACACCTCCTCGTTCAGCTCCAACTGATAGCCTGCGGCATCGCTAACGGCGGGCCATGTGATGGTGAACGACGACTCGCCCTCTTCCTCGGTAACCTCGTCTAGCTTTGGCGTCACCAGTTCAGGGCGCAGAGCCACAAACGATATCAGACCATCCGTGCTCTCGGTGATACTGTCGATAGCCTTGCTCATATAGTAGCTGCCGTCGGAATTTGCATTATAGAGTGTAGACGCGGGCGTGGTGTAGTTGGCCAGTGCAGTGTTTCCCTTAATGCCGGGGAATGGGTCGCCAGCCAGCGATTTCATTCCACGGCTTAATATACCATCGGCAGGAATCACAGTCAGTCGCTGATGCTCGGAGTCGGCGTTGATCTTGTTTTTTGACCATACGCTGGCATTATAATCCACATGCAGCACAAGCAGTCCGTGACCGTCAAGACCAGCATCGAAACCCACCTTCTGGCGGTTTTCCAGCAGATAGTACTCATTCTGGTTGGCTTCGTTGTACAGCACATAGCACTCGGGACTCTCCACAAGCGGTTTCATGTCTGTAATCTGGGTCATATCGCCCTTAAGTTCTGTGGGCTCAAGCCATCCGCTGAACCATCGCTCATAAGATGTAAATCCGGCAGGCGTACGCGAATCGTTATTATAGTTGCCGCTGGCCATTACATCCCAAGGACCCATACCGAACGATGCTTCACCGTTATTAGTATTATATGTGTCGGACAATCCCAGACAGTGGCTGAATTCATGGCAGGCTGAACCGATACCGTCTATTATTCCCACTTCGTTCCTGCCATCGCCCATCAGCTCGGAGCTGCATCCATAGGTTGTCACCCGCTTGCCGTTATATACGAAAAGACCTTTTGATCTCAGTGTGTACTCATGGGGCCAGATGGTTTCGGAAGAGGCACCTTGGGCTTCGGCATAACCAGCGTAGATTACAAATACCTGATCCACCTCGCCGTCATCGTCCCAGTCGTAGTTAGAGTAGTCAACTACGGTCGAGGCCATTTCTACTGCTTCGGCTATTAAGTCCTCAGCGCGGGCATCTCCCTCGATATTATTTTTAATAACGTTTTCACCATAATATGCCATATTCTCCTTAGCGGTGAATGGGCCCACCACGTCGAAATCAATCTCAAGTTTGTTATAACTCTGTGCCAGGAAATAGTCGCGTACCGAGCCTGCCATTCCGTTATCGTGATAACCTATCTCATTAAAGAATCGGTTGAAAGTCTGCTTTGGCTCGGGGGTTATGAATGCCAGATCTTTAAACTGCATCAGGATAACCAGTCCGCGGTGCTTACCTGTGGTCGAAGGCGTTGGTTCGCCTACTCTGCGTGTGCGAGTCTTTAAAGCCGCTCTGCGAGCTACTCGGTTGGCCGTCCAAGTATCCTCAATCTGCTTATCGGTCAGCGGTTTGAGTATATCGCCCGGCAGCAACTTGAATGCTGAGCCCGATGCATCGGTATAGTATGAGAAGCACTCATCGCCACGGAGTGTAAGTTCAACTACCGATCCGTCGGCCTTACGGATTGTCTTTTTTACTCCAGGCTTGGCCGGTACAGCCTGTGTCGAAACTGTAGTCAGTAAAAAAGCGACAGTGGTTAGTAGGTATTTAATCTTCATAAGCATAAGTTTTTGGATGTATATTGGCGCAAATATACGACATTATTTCGAAAGATGCAAGTATTATCATAAAAAAACACGCAAAATCCATAGAATAAAAAAAATCGGATGCCCGATTAGCGGACACCCGACTTGTATTGTTAATTATAATATGTGTAATATTACTTAACCTGCACTACCAGATACTTGCTTGTGCTCCAGAATGTCTGTGGGTCGGTGATGCGCAGGATGTACTGCTTGTTGGCATCGGGCTGCAGAGTGTATGAGCTAGATGGGTGAGTGGTGAGCAGTTTGGCCGACTTGCTGTAGAGCTTGATGGTATTGTCTACGCGGATGTCGATCTTGGTGAAGTAGTCCTTGTTGAAGTCGCCCTCCAGAATCTTGTTCTTGCTAAACAGACCGTCCTTGGTCAGTATCTGCTGCTTCTTCAGTTCCTCCTTGGTGCCGCATGCATACCAGGCGGTGTTGAGCTGCTTTTCCTGAGCCTTAATGGTTTTCGTCTGTGCATCGTTCTCATCCTGTAGTGCACGGGCATCCTCACGCATAGAATTCAGAGCATACTTCAGTTCGCCGATATGTATATTCTTCAGCTCCAGCTGCTCCTGCATCTCAGCTATCTGCTGGTCCTTCTTCTCCATCTGCTCGGTCAGGCTGGCGATAACCTTCTTAAGTTTGTCGCCCTTGATAGAGCTCTCGCGCACCTGCTGCTGCAGTTTGGCTATCAGGTCCTTGTTCTGCTGCATCATCGACTGGATGAACTGGAAGTTCTCGGTGATGCGCTGCTTGGTATTTGTACCTTCGCCGTTCTTGGCAAGAGTTACGCGGTTCTGAGCCTCGGTGATCTCGCGGAATCCCTCCTCGATATCAATCAGTGTGGTCATCATGTCGTTAATCTCGTCATCTTTCTGGGCGATTACTTGGTTAAGTGAGTCACGCTCTGCGCGAGCTTGATTCTCGGCCTTTCTGGCACTTTCATTACAACTTGCCAAAGCTATGGCACACATTGCAAAGACAAATAATTTCTTCATAATTATTAATTTTTATTTGTTGATTATTTATTATCTTTCCCAGCCAAGATGATTACTATCTCACCCTTGGGCTCGTGTTCATTGAAGTGGGCTATCACCTCCTCGAGTGTGCCGCGAACGCTCTCCTCGTGTACCTTGGATATCTCGCGACATACGCTTACTTGGCGGTCGGCACCGTAGGCCTCGGCAAACTGCTGCAGCGTCTTGACCACACGGTAGGGCGACTCGTAGAATATCATCGTACGCTCTTCGTCTTTCAGCGATTCGAGCTTGGTCTGGCGCCCCTTCTTCTGCGGCAGGAATCCTTCGAAGGCAAATCGGTCGCAGGGCAGACCGCTAGCTACCAGTGCTGGCACAAAGGCTGTGGCGCCGGGCAGACACTGCACCTCGATACCAGCGCGTACAGCCTCGCGAACCAGAAAGAATCCAGGATCACTTATGCCAGGAGTGCCAGCATCGCTTATCAATGCTACGTTCTCGCCTGCCTGCAGTCGGCCTACGACATTGGCCGATGTGCCGTGCTCGTTGAACTTGTGGTGCGACATCAGTTGGGCCGCGTGGATGTCGTAGTGCTTAAGCAGTTTGCTCGATGTGCGAGTGTCCTCTGCAAGCACCAGATCCACTTCTTTCAGGATTCGGATGGCACGGAATGTCATGTCTTCCATATTCCCAACTGGGGTAGGTACGATATATAATATGCCCATAACTGTGGCAAAAATACGAAAAAGTCGAGAAATAAGAGTTAAGAATTAAGAAATTTTGCCGTTACCATTCATTTTTTCTTAATTCTTAACTCTTAACTCTTAATTAATTCTTATCTTTGCACCCAATATGACAGATAACTTAACAGGTGAAGCACACAGACCTGGTAGAATAGAAGTGGTGTGCGGCTCGATGTTTTCGGGCAAGACGGAGGAGCTGATAAGGCGACTGCGAAGGGCTCAGTTTGCGCGTCAGAAGGTGGAGATTTTCAAGCCTGCCATCGATGTGCGCTACTCTGAGGAAGATGTAGTGAGCCACGATCATAAGCACATTCAGAGCACTCCTATCGACTCGGCGGGTAGCATATTGCTGTTGTCGAGCGATATTGATGTGGTAGGTATCGACGAGGCCCAGTTCTTTGACGACGGCATCATCGATGTGTGTAACGAATTGGCTAACCGTGGGGTGCGAGTGATCATCGCTGGACTGGATATGGACTTCAAGGGAAAACCCTTCGGACCTATGCCTGCGCTGTGTGCCATAGCCGACGACGTGACAAAGGTACACGCCATCTGTGTGAAGTGCGGCAATCTGGCCTACGTGAGCCATCGCAAGGTGGACAGCGACCAGCGGGTGCTACTGGGCGAGACTGCCGAGTATGAACCGCTGTGCCGAGAGTGTTATCAAAAGGCGATAAAGGAAGAACATGAAAGAAAAGACAATAACGCTTGACCAACTGGTGCGCTGGGTTGGGGCAGGCCTGCTGGTGCTGGGCGTGCTACTGTTGGTAAACTACCTGAGCAGCGTGCTTCTGCCGTTCTTCGTTGCGTGGTTCTTTGCCTATCTGCTATACCCGATGGTGAATTTTGTGCAGTGCAAGCTCCATGTAGGCAATCGTGCGCTGAGCATAGTTATCACGCTGGTAGTGGTGATAGCTGTGGTGGCTGGAATCGTATATATGATCATCCCGCCGATGCTAGAGCAGTTTGAAAAACTGGGTGGACTGGTTTCGGACTACATCCAGCAGGAGGCTCATATCAAGGATATACCTGGTGCCATACAGGCCTGGATACAGCAGAACAATCGCGAGATAGAGAAATTCTTCAGGAGCGACACGTTTACCGACGGCCTTAAGACGGTGCTGCCGAGAGTGTTTAGTGTGCTCGATCAGACGGCTACGGTGATTATCGGCGTAATTGCGTCGCTCATCACCTTATTATATATGTTCTTCATTCTGCTGGACTATGAGTACCTGACCGACAACTGGATTCGCATCTTCCCAAAGAAGAATCGCCCATTCTGGCAGGGACTGGCCAAGGATGCTGGACAAGCACTGAATAACTACGTGCGCGGACAGGGAATGGTGGCGCTCATTATGGGCGTGCTGTTCTGTATCGGGTTTACCATCATCGATTTTCCGATGGCCATCGGTCTTGGAATCATGATAGGTATAATGGATTTGGTGCCATATCTGCACACTTTTGCGCTGATACCAACGGTGCTGCTGGCACTTCTCAAGTCGGCCGATACGGGGCAGAACTTCTGGGGTATATTGGCGCTGGCACTGCTGGTGTTCATAGTGGTACAGCTTATCTGTGATATGATAGTTACGCCCAAGGTGATGGGCAAGGCTATGGGCCTGAACCCCGCCATACTGCTGCTGTCGCTGTCGGTTTGGGGTGCACTTTTGGGTTTTATCGGACTGATTATTGCGCTGCCGCTGACCACGCTTTTGATAGCATATTACCAGCAATATGTGACAAAAGATAAGGAAATTGAGGCTCAAGAAGAAAAAATTCCCGAATAAATTTGGTGGTTTCGAATAATTATCGTACCTTTGCACCCGCTTTCGGTGGAAAGTTACTATACATAAAAGGTTGATCCGTTAGCTCAGTCGGTAGAGCACAACACTTTTAATGTTGGGGTCTTGGGTTCGAGCCCCAAACGGATCACAGAAAAGAGAGGTCAAACGACCTCTCTTTTCTGTGTCTATAGCTTCATTGTTACTTGGTTGCCGTTGTAGTCGATGGTTTTGGTTGTACCATCGGGGAGTACTAGGGTGAACTTGCGGTCAAGTATCATACCCTTGTAACCACCTTGGCGGGCGCTGATGTGCAGCGTGCGGGTGCGGTCGGTCCAAGTGAAGATGATGTTCGAGTGGTAACCCTTCTCGTAATTGTAGTTGTCGCCTTCGTCTTCGTAGAGCGAGAACTCACCATCGGCACCAGGGTAGATGCGTATCTCGAGATTGTCCCACGACTTCTCGCCTACGTACTGCATCTCAGGGCCGAGAGGCAGGATGCTACCAGCGCGAACAAACATTGGCACCTTATCCAGAGTGGTAGTAAGCACTACGTTCTGTCCGCCCTTATACAGCTTGCCTGTCCAGAAGTCGTACCAGTTGGCACCCTTAGGCAGATACTTTGTGGCAGTCTTTGTTTCGCCCCAGTCTACACCTCTTGCATCTTCCTTCTCACCTCTTACATCCTTACGATCCCATCCTGTCATAGCATCTTCCTTCACGATTTTCTCCTGCGTGTACTGTGGCTCTACGATAGGAGCGGCCAGGATGCTGCTGCCGAACATAAACTCGTCGGTCATATCCCAAACCTTCTTGTCGGCGGCAAAGTCGCTGAACAACGGGCGGAGGTAGCTCTGATTGTTGGATGTTACCTGCCAAGCGGTGCTATATAAATAAGGTATAAGGCGATAGCGCAGACGAATCTGCTTTTCGATAGCATCATAAACGGGCTCGCCCTTCTTGCCAAACTGCCAAATCTCACGTGGAGCATCGGCACCGTGACTGCGGAACACTGGGCAGAACAGTCCGTACTGCATCCAGCGCACGTACAACTCCTGGAACTGAGGATTCTTCGGTGCAGACCCCGAGCCCTTAGTGTTGTAAGAACCGCAGAAGAAACCGCCGATGTCGGTATTGAAGTTAGGATTGCCGGTGAGCGAGAAGCTTAGTCCGGCAGGAACCTGCTTGCGCAACATATCCCACGACGAAGCAACATCACCGCTCCACATGTTAGAGCCGTAGTGCTGCTGTCCGGCATAGCTGCTTCGGGTCATGATAAACACGCGCTTCTGTGCGTCGGGGTAATCGCGGCGCTGCGACTGATAGATGCCGCGAACGGTCTCTAGTGGGAATGCATTGCGCAGCGAGCGCCAAGTGCCGCCGGTTACGGGGTGCTGGTAGTCGCTCTCGCGGGGATTGAAGAAGTCTGGATCGGTCGAATCCATCCACCAGGCATCGGTACCGTAGTCGTACAGCTTCTTCAGATACTTCCAATATATCTCGCGTGCTACGGGACTGAACGCATCATACACCTTCACACCTGAAGGATAATCCATGATTGGTGGCCATACGTGCGAGATACCACTCTGTGGCCAAGTCTCGATGGGCAGCAGCAGACCTTTCTCATTGAGTTCGCGGAACTGCTTGGTCTGTGGTCCGAAACTGGCCCATATCGAAATCATAAAGTGGGCGTGCTTCTGGTGAACGTTCTTAATCATCTGCGGACCGCGGGCAAAGTCCTCCGACAGGAAGTCCATCGCGTTCCACAGGTAATTGGAGCCCCAGTATTGCCAGTCCTGGATGATGCCATCCAGCGGAACCTGCAATTCGCGGTATTTGTCCACGATGCTCTCGGTCTCGGCAGCTGTCTTGTAGCGCTCCTTCGACTGCCAGAATCCGTAGGTCCATAGTGGGAACATTGGCACGTCGCCGCTGAGGAATCTCATCTGTGCAATCACACCGTCGGCCGAACCACCATACATGAAGTAGTAGTCGATCACGTCGCCCGCCTCGGATGTAAGCGACATGCCGCGTGCGTCATCGTCAAACTGAGTAGGAGCGTAGTTGTCCCAATACAGTCCCCAGCCCTTGATGCTTTGGATGACGTTCTGGAAATCCTCAAGATTTGACTGCTCCATACGCTTGTGCTCGCCGCGACGGTTCATCTTGCCGTTCTGGATGGTGCCCAGTCCGTAGATGGCCTCGCCCTTATCCAGCGTAAACGTCTGGTTGAGCGGAGCAAATGAGTGCGACTTTTCGCGCAGCAGCACCTTTCCCTTGGCATCGAGGAACGTGATGCAGCTGGTCTTCTCGTCGAGCTTTACGCTCAGTTCTTTACTCGATGTGGTGTTGCCCTTGCGGGTAAGTTTCACATCCTGTGGTTTGGCGATTATCACCTTGCTTTCGGGCGATACTGCCTGCCCCTGATACTTAACCACATGTACAACAGAAGGTGTAAAGAACTCTATCTTTACACCTTGTGCACACATAGCTATTGGTGCCAGCAGGGCAAGAATGGCTATTGCTGTTCTGTTCATAGTTATTTATTGATGTTTGTTGTATGCAAACTCGTCTACATCCACATATCCGCCAGCCTTTTTGGTGGCATAGTTAAAGATACCGAACTTGGTGCCCATGAAGAATCGCTGCCAGTCGAATCCCATACGATAGTTGCCGCCAATCTTAGTCCACTCCTTGCCGTCGAGACTGTAAGAGAATGTGGCGATGTCGGTGCGAGGTATAAAGTTGGCATCGATGCGCAGCCATATCTTCTGCTGCTTCAGCTCTACGCTCTCCACTACGTTCACGTCAACCTTCTCGACCTTCTTCTCGCGCTGACTCAGACTAACCTTTTGCTCGCTTAGCTCGAGTGTGAGTTTCTTGCCCACCTTCTTGATTGCCATCACGGCAGAGTTGTCGTTGAATGCAGCCAGACCGGCTATGTCGCCATCCTTCATCTTCGACAGGTCGAGGGCTATTGAACCGGTGCACTTGGGCCCCTCCATACGCTGGGTAAGGGTGTTGGGAGCCAGATACAGATTGGGTACCACGCGGGCTGTCTTCAGTCGCAGATAGCCCGGGCGTTCTGTCAGACTCCAGGCCTTGTCAACAGGGTTGTGGTTCCACTGCCAGTGCAGACCGAGCTTTTCGCCCGAGAAATCATCGGCACAAACAATAGACTTAACTGGCTCGCCACTCTTAAGCGGACGAACACGTGCGGGAACTTTTCCTTCCTCGTCGCCCAGCATTGGCCAACCATCAATCCAGCGACAAGGCATCACGGTGAGCACTCGGCCCACACCAGCGCGGTCCTGGAAGATTACACCGTACCAGTCGCCGTCTTCGGTATCAACGATAGTGCCCTGAGCCTCGTATGAGAAACCACCGAACTCTGACTGCAGAATGGTGCGCTTCTCGTAAGGACCCTGTATGTTGTCGGCACGATAGCACACCTCGCGGCGATGGCGTCCGGGAGCATATACATGCGAAATCATCAGCAGATAGTACTTGCCGTTGTGCTTGATCATACGCGAACCCTCAAGCAGTCCGGTCTCGTCGGCCTCGCGCTTGAAGATGTGGCGATGTGTGCCCTCGATGACGTCAGACAGATCCTTCTTCAGTTCCATCATCTCGCCCGTACCATATATTACGTACACGCGGTCATCTTCGTCGAAGAACAGCGAGCAGTCGTGGAAGTGGCGCATACGCGAAACAATCTTCCAAGGCCCCTCGGCCTTGTCGGCAGTAAAGATATAGGTGTCGCCCATAGCGCCAGCCTCGTTGGGAGCCAGCAGCGCATAGAACTTACCCTTGTGATACTTCAGTGATGTGGCCCACTGACCGCGGCCGTAGACGGTACCCTCGGTAGGCGAGAGGTCGTACTTGGGCGAATCGGTAAGCTTGTCGAAGATGTAACCGACGGTCTCCCAGTTCTTCAGGTCCTTCGACTTCATGATGGGAGCTCCTGGCATCAGGTGCATGGTGGTAGATACCAGATAGAAGGTATCGCCCACGCGGATGATGTCGGGATCGGGTACATCGGCCCACAGCATTGGGTTGTCGATCATGTCGGTGATCAGATTCTCACTCTTATTGTCACTCTTGTTCTGTGCCTGCACGTTCATGCTGGCACAAAGCATCAGTGCGATGCTCAAAATGGCTCTTGGTTTCATATAGTGATATAGTTAATGATATGCTGGGAGATTAGTTGTCCGGGTCGCGCTTGTAGTGGAACTCGGTGATGTTAGGATTCTCACCCAGGTCGTCATCCGGTATAATCACCTGCTGGTTTAGCTTCTGCTCGTAGCCCTTGTGTACAGGCCCTACATCTAGCAGTATGTCCTCGAAGAGCACGGTTGGGATGATGAGACCAAAGAAGCCAATGCCCACGCGGATGCCCTCGGGATGCATGTTGTTGTGGATGTAAGTGGTCGAGAAGAATGTGTGACGATATGACTCCAGACGATTGTGTGCATAATATGTCTTCAGCATATCCTGGGGTATCATTGTAGTATCGGCGGTGGTGAAGATAAATGCCAGATCGTGAACAACGTCGTCTACTACATCGCCCTTGGTTTCGCTGTTTGCTTCCAGACACTGCATGATGTTGTCGGTCATCTCCAGATTCATGTCGGCCTCCTTTGGAGCTGTGAAATAAGCTACAATCAACGCTACTAGCAGTATTACGCCTGCGATGATGATACGTCCCAGACAGCTGCGTGTGAACTCTTGGGTGAACGACTGATTAGTCTTGAAATTGGTGTTCTCTGCTTGATACATATTTGTTTTAGATTTGATTATTATGTATTAGGTTCATAAACTCCTGGCGTGTCTTGGCTTGATTGAAGGCTCCGCTGAAGTCGCTAGTTGTGGTTATGCTGTTTTGTTTTTGTACGCCTCGCATCTGCATACACATGTGCTTGGCCTCTACCACCACCATTACGCCCAATGGGTGCAATGTATCCTCGATGCAGTCCTTTATCTGCTGAGTCATGCGCTCCTGAACCTGCAGGCGGTGTGAATATATGTCGACCACTCGGGCTATCTTAGATAGACCGGTGATGTATCCATTCGGTATATATGCCACATGCACTTTGCCGTAGAATGGCAGCATGTGGTGTTCGCACAGCGAGAAGAAGTCGATGTCCTTTACTATCACCATCTGGTTGTAGTCCTCCTTGAACAGCGCGTCGGTCAGAATCTTGTGAGCATCCATGTGGTAGCCCTTGGTCAGTGTCTGCATAGCCTTGGCCACACGCATAGGCGTCTTCTCCAGTCCCTCGCGTGTAGGATCCTCGCCCAGCAGGCTGAGTATCTTCTCGTAATGATCGGCTAACTCCTCGATTCCCTCACGATACTTCTCGTTGTCGTATTCCTTTATCTCTATCTTCATTAGTATGATACGGTGATTTTGCCTTTAACGATGATGGCCGACTGGTAACCGCTGTTCTTTACGCGCTGCAGCACGGAGTGTGCCTCCTCGTAAGTGCGGTAGTTGCCTATGCGGCATATCCATCGTGGTGAGTAGAAATGTACGTAGACAGGCACTCCGGGGAATAGTCCCTTTATCTCGCTGCCTATGCGTTCAGCCTTTAAGCGGTCTTTGCGGGTATTACCTCCGGCAAACACCTGAACTCTGTAGCCTACCACCTTGATACCCTTCATCACCTTCTTCTGGATTTCTTCGGGCACGTCGATGGTAGTAGAGTCGTGATGCTCTACCACAACGACCTTGGGCTGCTCTGTCTTCTTGTCTTGATTTGTAGCAGTATTGTTGTCTTTCTCTTTCTCCTTCTCTTTTTCTTTCTTCTCAGTCTGCTTGGGCTGAGTAGTTGTATTGGTGGTTTTGGGCTTGGCTGGGGCTGCTGTGACGGCCGGTCCGTTCACCAGTTCGTCGATAGCCTTATCCTGAGTGACGGTGATTTTTCCCTCGCCACTCTTGCTCTGTTGCAATCTCTGTGTAAACGACGACTGAGCATCGACCGCCGTTAAGCAGCCGATGCAGAGCGTCATTATGATGATAAGTCTTTTCACTTTCTTACTTGAATGCGTCGATAATACCCTTGAAGTCAGCAGCCTTCAGCGAAGCACCACCAATCAGACCACCATCGATGTCGGGCTTGGCAAACAGCTCAGGAGCGTTGCTAGCCTTGCAGCTACCACCATACAGGATAGTAGTGTCATCAGCTACAGCCTGACCATACTTCTCGGCGATGATTGAACGGATGTAAGCGTGGATCTCCTCAGCCTGCTCAGCGGTAGCGGTTTTACCAGTACCGATAGCCCAGATTGGCTCGTAGGCGATAACGATCTTGCGGAAGTCCTCCTCAGCGAGGTTGAATACGCTGCCCTCGAGCTCGGCCTTTACTACC
>ONYZ01000005.1 GCA_900322175.1 uncultured Prevotella sp. | reverse complement strand
ACCTCGTTCTGCTTGCCTGCCTCGCGCTCCTCCAGGCTCTCACCGATGCAGAAGATAACCTTCAGATCGTTCTTCTGAGCCAGCAGCACCTTCTCCTTCAGGATCTCTGGAGTCTCCTTGTAGTACTCGCGACGCTCTGAGTGACCCAGGATTACGTACTGAGCACCAGTGCTCTTTACCATCTCGGCGCTAACCTCACCAGTGAAGGCACCCTTCTCCTTGTCAGCGCAGTTCTCAGCACCCAGACCGATGATGTCCTGGTCGAGGAACTCTGCGATAGAAGCGAGGTGGATGAATGGAGTGCAGATAACCACACCACAGTTAGGCTTCTCAGCCTTCAAAGTCTCGTTCAGCTCCTTTGCAAGAGCGATACCATCCTGGAGATTCATGTTCATCTTCCAGTTTCCTGCTACAATTTTCTTTCTCATAATTTTGATAAATAATTAATATGTATAAAACTATTCTCTCTAAATTCTTAATTCTTAATTCTCTTTTCTCTTCTCACCCACTTGGTCCAAGCCCATAGTCGGTCGGCGATTGTCAGGAGCACCAGTGGCAGCACAAACCACGTCAGCACCCAGAGTATCTTGCTGGCAGCGGTATCGGTGGGCATTTGGCCCAGTTCGCTATTCTCCAGTTTCTTGGTCAGCTCAGCTTCGGTTGGCAGGTTGTTGTGGCTCCACTTGCGTATCACCTTCCCATCCTTCATCAGCACCAGTCCTGGGTTGCTGCGTATGATGGTCTTGAGCGTGATGTCGTCGGTCTGGCAGAATGGATATTCGGCTCCAGTCAGGTCTCGCCAATGGTCCATCGCTTTCTCGCCGCTCGCCGTCAGACAGTAGAACGGGTATCCGTTGTCCAGTGCGTACTCGTACATCTGGTTTATCTCGTCCAGTCGTGAGTCGTCGGCCTGCTCCAGATGTGGCGCTATCAGCAAGAAGGTGTAACCCTTGTCGTTCAGTATCTGCTCGGTAAGGTCGCCCTGATTCAGGGCCCCCTCTATGAACAGCTCGGCGTATGGCGAATCCTCGCCTTCCATCATCTTGTTCCACCCCTCGCGTATATCAGCCCCGATGTGATAGGGGCGGAAGTCGAACTGGGGTAGGGTGTAGAGACTCTTGGCCGAGATGAACAGCAGGATGAATACCAGCGAGTAGTTCATCACTATCCACTGGTTGGCCTGACTTATCAGTCGGGGTTGTTCCAGTGGCCACTTCCACACCACGATGGCTGCGCATAGCAGTACCACATTCTTCAGCAGCGTCTGCCAGTTGGTCAGCACCAGTGCATCGCCAAAGCATCCGCAGTCGCTGATAGGGTTGGCGATGGCAAGCCATATTGTCAGCGGTGTCATCACCACCATGATGGTAAGCACCAGTCTTGACACTGCACGACGCTCGATGGCAAACAGCATACAGATGCCGAGAATAAACTCGGTGGCTGCCAGCAGTACCGAAAACGCTAGCGTAGTGAAGTCGGGTAGCAATCTGCCAAAGCCCATCGCCACGAGATAGTCGTGTATCTTGTATTGAGTGCCTAGTGGATCTACGGCCTTGACAAACCCCGAAAAGATAAATGTCAGTGCCAGCACTATTCGGCAGATGTTAACGGCAACCTTCTTCATGCTGTTGCGTCGTCGTTCTCCTCTGTTAGTTTAATTACTCCAAAGACCGCGTAATTGATAATGTCCATATAGTTGGCATCGATGCCCTCGCTCACGAGTGTCTCGCCCTGCAAGTTCTCGATCTCCTTTATTCTTTCTATCTTAGTCAGGATTAGGTCGGTATAGCTGCTAACCCTCATCCCTCGCCACGCCTCGTCGTAGTCGTGGTTCTTGCGCTTCATCAGCTCCAGTGCCTCGCGGGCGTGCTCGTCATACAGAACCATTGCCTCGGCGTTGGTGATGTCGACTGTGTCGGCAAAACCCTTGGCCAACTGTATCAGTCCCACGATGCCGTAGTTGATAAGTGCTACAAACTCCGGACGAATGCCTTCGCCCACCAGAGATTCCTTCTTGATCTCCAGCGAACGTATGCGCTTGGCCTTGATAAACAACTGGTCGGTGAGTGATGCTGGACGCAGGATGCGCCAAGAGGCTTTATAGTCATGAAGCTTCTTCTCAAACAGAGCCCTGCACTCTGCCAGAGCCTGCTCAAACTGAGCGTTTGTCTTTTCAAATTGAGTCATATCGGCTGCAAAGGTACTAATTTTCTATGAAAGGCGAATAGCGAATAGCTACTTTTTTTCACTTTTTCACCTTTTATTCTTTTATTCCTTTATTTTTTTATTCTTTCATCTTCTTTCGGATGTACCTTATTTTCAGTCCGAGTGCCTCGTATTGCGTACGGATAGAGTCGCGTCGCATTCGTAGTTGGGTCAGCGCTGTCAGCTCTTCGGGCGTAGCCTTAAGTTCCTTTTTGTGGGCCTCTACCTCGGTCGTCATTGCGGCCAGTTCTTTCTCGGCTATCTGCAGCAGACTGTCAGTCTTCCACAACCCATCCTGCGCCTTTTTCAGCTCCGTTTGCTGTTTCTCTGCAAGAGCAGCCTTGCGGCGAGCAATCTCCTTTCGGTTACCACTCTCGCCGCAAGCTGTAAATATGATTGCCGTCAACACGGCCAATATAATCTTCTTCAACTCTTAATTCTTAACTCTTAATTCTCAATTACTCTTCCCCAAGTTTCTTTCCGCTCATCAGGAGCTCTACCAGTGGACGATCCTTGTAAGTGTGGCGCTGCTGATCCCAGAAACCGAAGTCGGCATCGTAGCACCAAGTAGTCCAGGCGATATTAAACTCGTCGAATACGGTCAGCATATCGCGTGTCCAGTTGTAAGCAAGTTCGCGGTCAACTGGCTCGTAAACGCCCCATTCTCCGCAGAACAGCTGTAGGTCGTACTTCTGTGCAGCCTGGATAGCATCCTTAAACTGCTCGCGAATCTTGCTGATGTCCCATATCTCTTCGGTGTATGGCTTCAGGTCGGCCTTAATATCAGCGGGAGCTGCATCGTAATCCTCCTTCGAAACCAGCACTCCGGGATAGTTTACCTTGCCCTTATACTTGCCCAGCGGTGTCCACCAAGCGCCGTAGTGGGTCAGTATCATCGGGTTGTAGTAGTGGAACGATAGTATGATGTTCTTGTCGCCCTCGGGCACTTTCAGATACTTCATGGTCTGGTGTCCCTGCCACATGTTGCTGCCTATCACCAGTGTGCGCTGAGGCTCGAGTTCGCGCAGAGCCTTGTGTACCTTAGCCACCAGTTGGTTCCACTGCTCGTGCTCAGGAGCTACTGGCTCGTTCATAAACTCGTAGGCCACCGAGTCGCAGCTGCGATCCTTGAGTACCGACGACAGCTGGCTCCACAGGTTGATCAGTCCCTGCTGTGCCTCTTCGGATGTAAACAGAGTGTTGGCAGCCTTATCGTTCTCGTTCACTGCGTTGAAGTAGTGCGAGCGGATGATGTGCAGGTCGACGATAGCGCGCAGATGGTGCTTCTGTGCCCAGTTCAGAGCATTGTTCAGCAGTCTCCAAGCCTCGGGCAACTGCTTGCCCTGCTCATCCCAGAACTGTACCTCGTCGATAGGGAGGCGCACAAAGTCGAATCCCAGTTCCTCCAGACGTGCAAAGTCGTCCTCCTGTATGTGCAGTCGGCGAGCCTCTCCACGCTGCTCACTCTGCGACAGCCAGTGACTGACGTTAGTTCCGCGCTTGATGCGGAAGTTGTTCACCTGCCCATTCTGGGTATTCTTCTGTTCTTGGGCCTTGTTGCCACACGATGTTGTTGTCACGCCCACAGCCGCCATCAATGCCACGGCCAAAACCATAAAGCTCTTTTTCATATTTCTATAAATTTGTTAGTTAGTTAAAATCTCAATTCTCAATTGTCAATTATCAGTTGTCATCTCCTCGTCTAGATGACCGCTCCACAAGTACTTCTTCGTCTCGTGAGCAGCCACTCCGCTCAGCAATAGCAGTGCCACTAGGTTAGGTATAGCCATCAGCGCGTTCATGCAGTCGGCTATGTTCCAGATGATGTCAAGATTGATGATAGAACCGAAGAACAGCGACACTATGAACAGTATGCGATAGAATCGGTTGGTGCGCCGTCCCTCCAGATAGTTCACAGCACTCTCGCCGTAGTAGCTCCATCCGATGATGGTGCTGAATGCAAACGTCAGTATGCCGAACGACAGTAGCGGAGCACCTACGTAGGGGATTTTCGAGAATGCCACCTTGGTGAGCGCGGCGCCGTCGTCGAATGTGATGTCAGGATAGGCCAGTATGCTGCTCACCAGCACCAGTCCGGTCAGCGCGCAGATAATGACTGTGTCCCAGAATGTGCCAGTACTGCTCACCAGAGCCTGACGCACAGGATTGCGAGTCTGAGCTGCCGCAGCCACGATAGGAGCGCTGCCCAGTCCGCTCTCGTTGCTGAACAGTCCGCGAGCTATACCATAGCGTGCAGCCATCATCACCGTAGCTCCGGCCAGTCCGCCGCCCGCCGCCGATGGGTTGAATGCCGAATCAACTATCAGTTGCACAGCCGGCCACACATAATTATAATTAAAGCACAGTATGGCTACGCATCCCAGCACGTATAGTATAGCCATAAATGGCACCAGCACTGTGCACACCCGTGCAATAGCCTTCACACCGCCCAGTATCACCAGTGCGGTCAGCACACATATCATCAAGCCTACAGCCCATGTTGGTGCGCCAAACGTCTCGTGCGCCAGCAGCGCTATCGAGTTGGCCTGCACCGTGCAGCCTATGCCGAACGATGCCAGTGCGGTAAATATGGCAAACAGTATAGCCAGCCACTTCATACCCAGTCCGCGCTCCAGAGCATACATCGGTCCGCCCAGCATCTTGCCGTCTATGGTTCTCACTCGGTATTTCACTGCCAACAGTCCCTCAGCATACTTGGTCGACATACCGAAGATACCCGTAAGCCAGCACCACATCACCGCGCCCGGTCCACCCAGTGCCACAGCCGTAGCCACGCCCACTATGTTACCCGTGCCGATGGTAGCAGCCAGAGCGGTGGCCAGAGCACCAAACTGACTCACGTCGCCCTCGGCCTTTGCATCTTTTTTTATGCTCAGCTTTATGCCAGTTATCAGTTTTCGCTGTGGTATGCGCAGTTTGAATGTCAGAAACACATGCGTTCCCAGCAGCAGTATTATCATCGGCCATCCCCAAAGGAATGAGCTCAGAAACGAGAAAAAGTCGTTAATTGGTTCCATTACTCAGTCTAACTTATAACTTTTGCGTGCAAAAATACAAAAAAATCTGCAACTACCAAGGTTATTTCCAAAAAAAGTCCAATCTTGCGCCATTAAAAGCAAACGAGGCACGCATCACTGCGTACTCCGCTGCGCATAGCAGCCTCTTTGATTACCTTCTCCTGCGAGAGCGAGGTGTAGATCTCCGGCATCATGATGTAACGGTACGTTCCCTCATACTTGCCGATCTTCTGCATTTTCTCTTGTGCTTTAACTGTCAGTGCCAGAGTAGATGTGTGATGTTAGATGTAAGATGTTTTTACTTTTGTTGTGTGTCGTGATTCGTGGGGCGGATTTTGCTGTCGCACGTGGCAGAATTTCTTAGTGCACGTGGGAAATAGTTTTTTCGCGTGCGGGCGTCATCTTTCTTATTCATTTTGACGATGCAAAGGTACGATATTTTCATTGTGGCCTACGAATACTCCCACAACTTTTTTCATAAAAATCACGCGGTCACGATGGTCACGGTCAAAATGGTCAAAATCGGAAACAGACTGTCAAAACCCTCCACTATAATATAAATATTTTATTTATATATAGTGAGTCCATGACCGCATCTTCCCAATCAATTTTGACCAAAATGACCATGACCACCTTGACCACAAAAATATCCCCTGTAAAAATGTATATTAATGCTTAAATAGTTGGTGGATTGAAAGTTTTTGTCTATCTTTGCACCCTGTAAGAGAATTATTGAGAATGAAACTATATAGCGACGAGGAGTTAGCAGAGATATTAGATCAAGAAATATTCCACCAGATAAGCGAGGCTGCAGACCATTTGGGTCTGGAGTGCTATGTGGTTGGAGGGTACGTCAGGGATATATTCCTGGAGCGTCCCTCTAACGACATCGACGTGGTAGTGGTGGGCAGCGGCATACGTGTGGCCGAGGAACTGAAACGGATGGTGGGTAAGAGGGCGCACCTGTCTGTATTTAAGAATTTCGGTACGGCACAGGTGAAATTCCGCCAGAAGGGCACAGAGTACGAAGTGGAGTTTGTGGGCGCCCGAAAGGAGAGCTACAGCCACGACTCGCGCAAGCCTATCGTAGAGGACGGTACGCTGGAGGACGATCAGAACCGCCGCGACTTTACCATCAACGCTATGGCTATCTGTCTGAATAAGAATCGTTTCGGCGAACTGGTTGACCCATTCAACGGACTGGCCGACCTGGAGGATGGCATAATTGCTACACCGCTGGAGCCGGGAATAACATTCAGCGACGACCCGCTGCGCATGATGCGCTGCGTAAGGTTTGCTACACAGCTGAACTTCCAGATAGAGGACGAGACATACCTGGCGCTGGAGCGCATGGCCGACAGAATAAAGATAGTGAGCGGCGAGCGCATAAAGGACGAGTTGAACAAGATAATACTGGCCAAGCACCCGAGCATAGGACTGGAACTGCTGCAGCGCTGCGGACTGATGCAGATAATACTGCCCGAACTGGCTGCGCTGGATATAGTAGAACAGAAGAACGGGCGCGCGCATAAGAACAACTTCTATCACACGCTGGAGGTGCTGGAGAATGTGTGCCTGCACTCAGACAACCTGTGGCTGCGCTGGGCGGCAATACTGCACGACGTGGGCAAGACCAAGTCGAAGCGCTGGGACGGAGCTATCGGATGGACATTCCACAATCACAACCTGATAGGCGCGAAGATGGTGCCGCAGATATTCCGCCGACTGATGCTGCCGATGGATATGAAGATGAAGTATGTGCAGAAACTGGTGGAGATGCACATGCGCCCGATAGTGATAGCCGACGACATAGTGACCGATTCGGCCGTGCGCCGACTGCTGAACGATGCCGGCGAGGACATCGAAGACCTGATGACGCTGTGCGAGGCTGATATCACATCGAAGAACGAGGTGAGAAAAAAGATGTTTCTGGAGAACTTCCGGATGGTGCGCGAAAAACTGACAGACCTGAAGGAGAAGGACTACGTGCGCCTGCTACAGCCCGTGATAGACGGCAATGAGATTATGGAGATGTTCCACCTGACGCCAAGTCGCGAGGTGGGCACACTGAAGCAGTATCTGAAGGATGCTGTGCTGGATAATAAGGTGGAGAACGAACGCGAACCACTGATGGCACTGCTGATGGAAAAAGCAAAATCTATGAAATTAATATAATTATGAGGAAACTACTAACTATTATCGGAATTTTGCTATCTATGCAGTTGTGGGCAAATCCTGTTGACGATTTGCTGGAAAGAATTGATGCTGGTGCATCGAAGAAGTTTAAAACCCAACTAGTGAAGAGCGACAAAGACTTTTTTGAGCTCGACCAGGCTGGCAACAAGGTGGTTATCCGCGGTAACTCGTGGGTGAACATCGCTTCGGGACTGAACTGGTATCTGAAGTACTACGCTGGTGTGCACCTGAGTTGGAACCAGATGCAGGCCAAACTGCCCGCTGTGATGCCAAAGGTGGCAAAGAAGGAGCGCCACGAGACCGACCTGACGCTGCGTTACGACTTCAACTACTGCACATTCAGTTACTCGATGGCATTCTGGGACTGGAAGCGCTGGGAGAAAGAGATAGACTGGATGGCGCTGCACGGAATAAACATACCGCTGGCCATCGTAGGCGAGGAGTGTGTGTGGCGCAATATGCTGCTGAAGCTGGGCTACTCAGAAAAAGAGGTGGGCGAGTTTATCGCCGGACCCGCATTCCTGGCTTGGTGGGAGATGAACAATCTGGAGGGCTGGGGCGGTCCGCTGCCCGCATCGTGGTACGCCCGACAGGAGAAACTGCAGAAGCAGATACTGGCCCGCATGAAGCAGTTGGGTATGCACCCCGTACTGCCCGGCTACTGCGGCATGGTGCCTCACGACGCCAAGCAGCGACTGGGACTGAACGTGGCCGATGCCGGACTGTGGAACGGATTCCAGCGTCCAGCCAACCTGTTGCCTACCGATGCGCGATTCAGTGAAATCGCCACCTTATATTATAATGAGTTGACAAAACTGTTCGGCAAGGCCGACTACTACTCTATGGACCCATTCCACGAGAGTAACGACGACCCGAATATCGACTATGCCAAGGCTGGCGAGGCTATGATGCAGGCTATGAAACGTGTGAATCCTAAAGCTGTGTGGGTGATACAGGGATGGACCGAGAACCCACGCGAGGCTATGGTGGACGGTATGAAGACTGGCGACCTGCTGGTGCTCGACCTCTTCTCGGAGTGCCGCCCGATGTTCGGCATCCCCAGCATCTGGAAGCGCGAACAGGGGTACAAACAGCATCAGTGGCTGTTCTGTCTGCTGGAGAACTTCGGTGCCAACGTAGGCCTGCACGGCCGTATGGATCAGTTGCTGGATAACTTCTATTCTGGCAAGAAGAACTGCAAGGGCATCGGATTCACCATGGAAGGTTCGGAGAATAATCCTGTGATGTTTGAACTGATGAGCGAACTGCCCTGGCGTGCGGAGAAGTTCAGCAAGGAGGCTTGGATAAAGAACTATGTAAAGGCACGCTACGGCATAGAAGATTCTTCCATCGAGAAGGCTTGGATGATTCTGGCGCAGAGCATCTACAACTGTCCCGCTGGCAACAATCAGCAGGGCCCTCACGAGAGCATCTTCTGCGGACGCCCAACGCTGAACAACTTCCAGGCATCTAGTTGGTCGAAGATGAAGAACTACTACGATCCTGCTGATACCAAGAAGGCTGCCGAGCTGATGAACAGCGTGTCAGAGAAATACCGCGGCAACAACAATTTCGAATACGATCTGGTGGATATCACCCGTCAGGCACTGGCCGACCAGGCACGCGTGCAGTATCAGAAGACGATAGCCGACTATAAGTCATTCAGTCGCAAGCAGTTTGATAAGGACGCCGAGCGATTCCTGAAGATGCTGCTGATGCAGGACAAGCTGTTGGGTACTCGCAGCGAGTTCCGTGTTGGCCACTGGACTCAGGACGCCGTGAATGCCGGTAATACCGCCGAGGAGAAGAAGCTATATGAATGGAACGCGCGCGTACAGATAACCACTTGGGGCAACCGCTACTGCGCCGATACAGGTGGTCTGCGCGACTATGCCCACAAGGAGTGGCAAGGACTGCTGAAGGACTTCTACTATGTGCGCTGGAAGGCATACTTTGACGCCCTTTCTGCCCAGATGAAGGCCCAGACTGGTCCACAGCCAGAACTGCTAGGTGGCGGTCCTAATGCCACCAAGACTGCTGCAGAACTATTCGCAATGGCTCTGCCACAGGAGGTGAAGCTGGACTACTACGCTATCGAGGAGCCCTGGACACTCGACCAGACCCCATATTCAGCCGCCCCCGAGGGCTCGCCAGTAGATGTAGCCAAGGCGGTCATCGAGTTGATAAAATAATCATTAATGTTTCATGGCAAGTAACAGTCAACGTCTATTGTCGCTCGATATCCTGCGCGGTATCACCGTAGCAGGCATGATATTGGTAAACAACGGTTGGGGAGAATCGTTCGAAATGCTTGGCCACTCTAAGTGGAACGGCATGACGCCCTGCGACCTGGTGTTCCCGTTCTTCCTGTTTATCATGGGAATATCGTGCTATCTGTCGCTGGTAAAGAGCGAGTTTAAACCCACACCGCAGGTAATCCGCCGAATAGTGAAGCGCACCGTGCTGCTGTTCATCATCGGACTGTTTATCAACTGGTTCGACCACGCTATCGAGGGCGACCTGTTGTGTTTCGGACATCTGCGCATCTGGGCTGTGATGCAGCGTATCGCGCTGTGTTATGGCATAGTGTCGCTGTTTGCGCTGTTCTGTAATCACAAGTACACCGTGCAGGTGATAATAGTGCTGCTGGTGATATACACCGCAATACTGATATTGGGCAACGGATATGTAGAGGATGCAAGTGTGAACGTGCTGGCACAGGTGGACCTGAACCTGTTTGGCTACGACCATATCTATCACAAGAGTCCCGTGGATCCAGAGGGACTGATGGGTACCATTTCGAGTGTGGCACACGTGCTGTTGGGATTCTATTGCGGAATGCTGATTAGAAAGCGCGAGACGATCGAACAGAAGGTGATAGCCCTGTTTGTGGTGGGTACTATCTGCGTGATAGGTGGCTATCTGCTTAGCTACGGACTACCGCTGAACAAGCGCATCTGGAGTCCCAGCTATGTGATGATGACCTGCGGACTGGCATCGCTGCTACAGGCACTGCTCATGTACGTGATCGATATCCAGAAGAAGAGCGGTTGGACCACCTTCTTCCACGTGTTTGGCGTGAATGCGCTGGCACTATATGTGTCGAGCGAATTGCTGGCTATTTTGTTAGGAAATATTGGTGTGTCGGAGATGGTGTATAATGGCATCCATGCCGTTATCCCCGCACTCAAATGGGCATCGCTGGCATACGCTATATACTTTGTACTGCTGAATTTCGCAATCGGCTATGTACTCTACAGAAAGAAAATCTATATCAAACTATAATAGATTTATTTGTATTATTAATTAATTTCTTAAAATCAACTGTTATGAAAAAGATCTTAATGGTAGTTTGTGCAATGATGTTCAGTGTAGCATCTTTCGCACAGAGCGGTAAGTCAACTGCAAGTGTTCACTTCAATTACCTTCTTGACTCACCCAACAACTTGGGTATCGGTGCCAACTATGGTTATGAGTTCACTCAGAATGTACGTGGCGTAGCTCAGTTCGACTACTTCCTGAAGAAGGACGGTATCAGCTACTGGAATGGTAACGTAAACGTAGAGTATCTGTTCCGTCTGTCTGGTGGTAAGGTTACTGTTTATCCTTTGGCGGGTCTGAATGTTTGGGGCAGCAGCGGGGATGGCGGCAGCGACTCTAAGCTGGGTCTGAACATCGGTGCTGGTGTAGAAGTACCCCTTTCTTCAAGCGTAGCATTCAAGGCTGAGTACAACTACAAGACTCAGTACGACGGCTTCAGCACACTGAATGTTGGCCTCGTATTCCCACTCTAAAATGATAATAGGCAATAATAATTGTTAAATATCATTGCAGAGGATATATCTTAAGATATATTTTTAGTAACTTTGCAACCCGAAAACCCAGCGTAACGTTGAAAGTTTTCGGGTTGCGCTTATTTTATTGAGATTAAATTAGATACAAATAGTATAGTATGATGAAAAGTAAGTTTTTGTTAATGGCTGCTGCATCGCTGATCCTGGCATCGTGCGGTGGTGGCGGTGGTCGCCCTCAGTTTGGCGACAACGAGTATCCTGTAACTGCAGTTGGTACTCAGAGTTCTGAAACTCAGACCACTTATCCCGCAACAATCAAGGGTGTACAGGACGTACAGATCAGTCCTAAAGTGGCTGGATTTGTCACTCAGATTAATGTGAAGGAAGGTCAGACGGTAAGTGCCGGACAGGTATTGTTCGTTATCGACAATGTTACCTATCAGGCTCAGGTACGTCAGGCCCAGGCTAGCGTTAATACAGCTCAGGCCAGTGTGAATACTGCCAAGCTGAGCTTTGAAAACTCGCAGAAGCTCCATGAGAATGGCGTGATAGGCGACTTTGAACTGCAGAGTGCTACCAATCAGTACGAGCAGGCTAAGGCTGGACTGGCTCAGGCAGAGGCTTCGCTGTCGTCGGCCAAGGAGATGCTGAGCTACTGCTACGTGAAGAGCCCTGCTGCAGGTGTGGTTGGTACTCTGCCATATAAGGTCGGTGCGCTGGTAAACACAGGCAACGTGCTGACAACCGTAAGTAACAACTCGTCGATGGAGGTTTACTTCTCGGTGACTGAGAAGGACGCTCTGGAAATGAGTAAGGATGCAGGCGGACAGAGTGCTGCTGTGGCTAAGTTCCCACCAGTTAAGCTTAAGTTGGCTGACGGCTCAATGTACGACCTCGACGGTACAGTGACAAAGATGAGCGGTGTGATCGATGCTGGTACCGGTTCGGTACAGATGATCGCTCTGTTCCAGAATCCTCAGCGTGTACTTAAGAGCGGTGGCTCTGGTTCTATCGTTATCCCCCATACCAGCTCTTCGGCTATCATCATCCCACAGAGTGCTGTGTCAGAAGTACAGAATAAGAAGTTCGTCTATCTGCTGGGCAGCGACAATAAGGTGAAGTACAGCGAGATTCAGGTAGCTCCACAGAACGATGGTATGAACTATATCGTGACTGGCGGATTGAAGACTGGCGACAAGTACGTGACCAATGGTATCACCAAGCTTAGCGACGGTATGGATATTGTGCCCATCACCCCAGAGCGCTATCAGCAGAAGATAGATGAGCAGGCTAAGGCTATGACATCTGGCGACATCGTAGGCGCGATGAAAAAGTAATTGATAGTTGATAATTGATAATTGACAATTATGACATTTACGAATTTTATTAAACGCCCAGTGCTGTCGACGGTGATATCTATTGTCATCGTGCTGCTGGGTTTTATCGGACTGGTCTCGCTTCCTATCGAGCAGTATCCGAATATTGCGCCGCCTAACATCGTGGTGATAGGTAGCTACCCAGGTGCCGATGCACAGACGGTGAAGAATGCCGTTGTGACTCCGCTTGAGGAGAGTATCAACGGTGTAGAAGGAATGGACTATATCACCAGTACCGCATCACCTGGTTCGGCTATGATTCAGATCATGTTCCGTCAGGGATTGAATCCTGATATGTGTGCAGTGAACGTTCAGAACCGTGTGAGTCAGGCTCAGGCCCTGCTGCCATCTGAGGTAAATCAGATAGGTGTACGCGTAGTAAAGCGCCAGTCGTCACAGGTACTGATGTATTCACTGACATCCGACGGTCGTTACGACGATGAGTTCCTGACAAACTATAATGCCATCAACATCGTTCCTGCGCTGAAGCGTATCGAGGGCGTGGGTGATGCTTCGGGATTCAGCTCGAAGACCTACGCTATGCGTATATGGCTGAAGCCAGATGTGATGAAGCAGCACAGCCTGATTCCATCGGACATTACAGCTGCCCTGGCTGAGCAGAATATCGAGGCTGCACCAGGTAAGTTTGGTGAGCAGGCTCCTAACGTGGCATATGAGTATTCGATGCGTTATACAGGACGTTTCCGTACAGCTGAGGAGTTTGGCGACATCATCATAAAGAGCGATGCCAACGGACAGACACTGAAGCTGAAGGATCTGGCCAAGATCGAGCTGGGTGGTGAAGGCTACTCGGTATCGATGAAGAACAATGGTGTACCATCGGTAATGACAATGGTACAGCAGGTGGCTGGTTCTAACGCTAACGAAATCGCCAAGCAGGTTAAAGCCGAGCTTGAGTCGCAGAAGAAACTGATGCCACCAGGCATGGAGGTAAAGATCAACTACGATGTTACAGAGTTCCTGTATGCCTCAATCGAGGAGGTAGTATTCACCCTCTTTATGACGCTGGCGCTGGTGTTCCTGGTAGTGTACATCTTCCTGCAGGATATGCGTTCGACACTTATCCCGCTGATTGCCGTGCCTGTATCGCTGATTGGTACGTTCTTCTTCCTGAACGTGATGGGATTCTCGATCAACCTGCTGGTACTTTCGGCACTTCTGCTGGCTATTGCCATCGTGGTGGATGATGCCATCGTGGTGGTCGAGGCTGTGCACGCTAAGTTGGATCAAGGTTACAAGAGTTCGCTTACTGCATCAATCGATGCGATGAACGAGATTTCGGGTGCTATCATATCTATCACACTGGTGATGGCTGCTGTGTTCGTACCTGTATCATTCATCGGCGGAACATCTGGTACATTCTATCGCGAGTTCGGTGTAACCATGGCTATTAGCATTATCATCTCGGCTGTTAACGCCCTGACGCTGTCGCCTGCACTGTGTGCTGTGTTCCTGAAACCTCACGATAAGGACGGACACGAGAAGAAGATGAGTCGCGTAGACCGTTTCCATCAGTCGTTCAACGTAGCTTTCGAGACCACTACGGCCAAATATAAGACAATACTTGAGAAACTGGTACGCAAGCCTCTTGCTATCATTGCTACAGTGGTAGTAGGTATTGTAGTATTGGCTGTAACATTTGTTACCACCAAGACAGGTCTGGTGCCCGATGAGGATACTGGTACACTGTTCTGTACTATCTCTATGCCTCCTGCTACATCAGAGGCTCGCACCAGGCAGGTAGTGCTGCAGGTTGATTCTATCTTGTCGCAGATGCCTGCTATCAAGAACCGTGAGATGGTGCAGGGTTACAACTTCATCGCTGGAGCTGGATCAGACCAGGGTACATTCATTATCAAGCTGAAGCCATTCGCAGAACGTCAGAAGGGATTCTGGTGGAAGCTCTCTGGACTGTGGCAGGGTGATGGTATCTATCGCTTCTTTATCAGTCCATACGATGCAACAGGTGTGATAGCCCAGATATTCATCAAGACTGCCCACATCAAGGATGCACAGATTCTGGCATTCTCGCCCCCCATGATTCCTGGATTCTCTGCCAACAGTGGTATCTCGCTGGTAATGCAGGACCGCACTGGTGGCGACCTGAACAAGTTCTTTGGTATCGTGAAGGAGTTCCTGGGCGAGCTGAACAAGCGTCCAGAGTTCCAGACGGCTCAGACATCATACAATCCTAACTATCCACAGTATATGGTACACGTGGATGTGGCTAAGTGTAAGCAGAGTGGTATATCGCCAACACTGGTTCTGAGCACACTGCAGGGATACTTTGGTGGACTGTATGGTTCAAACTTCAACTCGTTTGGTAAGCTTTATAAGGTTATGATTCAGGGTTCGCCCGAGACACGTATGACACCAGAGTCGCTTAATAGTATATATGTACGCACGCCCGCGGGAATGTCGCCTATCAAGGAGTTCTGTAATCTTGAGCGCGTATATGGTCCGTTGAATATCAACCGCTTCAACCTGTTTACATCTATCAACGTAACGGGTACTGTGGCTAACGGATATTCTACTGGTGACGCCCTGAAGGCTATCGACGAGGTGGGCAAGCAGGTATTGCCTACAGGTTATACCTACGACTACTCAGGTCTGACACGTGAGGAGGCTAAGGCTTCGAACACCACAGGTATCATCTTTGTGCTGTGTTTCATCTTCATCTACCTCATTCTGTCTGCACAGTACGAGTCGTACATTCTGCCGCTGTCGGTAGTGCTCTCTGTTCCATTCGGACTGGCAGGTTGCTTCTTGTTCACCAATATCTTTGGTCATTCCAACGATATCTACATGCAGATCTCGCTGATTATGCTGATTGGTCTGTTGGCTAAGAATGCCATCCTTATCGTACAGTTCGCACTTGAGCGCCGCCAGACGGGTATGGCTATCACGTGGTCGGCTGTGCTTGGAGCTGCTGCCCGTCTGCGTCCTATCCTTATGACATCTTTGGCTATGGTTATCGGACTGCTGCCAATGATGTTTGCCAGCGGTGTAGGTAAGAATGGTAACCAGACGCTGGGTGCTGCTGCCGTAGGTGGTATGCTTATTGGTACTATCCTGCAGCTGTTCGTTGTGCCCACACTGTTCGTTATCTTCCAGTCTATCCAGGAGAAGATCAGTCCGCTGAAGTTCGAGGACGAGGAGAATGAAGAAGTGGCTGCCGAGCTGGCTCAGTATGCCCATAAAAAACCTGTAGATTATGAACTTGAGAAGTAATATGAAGAAACTGATGATATTTATGTCCGCAGCCTTGCTGCTGTCGAGCTGCGGACTCTATAACAAATACGAGCGCCCTGAGGTAGATACTAAGGGATTGGTTCGCGACACTCAGTCGCTGACCGACACTCTTGCCGTACAGGATACTACGTCTTTCGGCAATATGCCTTGGCGCAGTGTGTTTACCGATCCACAGTTGCAGGCACTCATCCAGCAGGGACTTGATAATAATCCTGACCTGCTGAATGCTGCCCTGAATGTGCAGATGGTTAACGAGGCTCTCAAGATAGCCAAGTTGGCCTTCCTGCCATCGGTAGGTATTAATGCACAGGGTACACTCAGCTCGTTTGACGGTGCTGCTGCCACAAAGTCATATACTCTGCCTATTTCGGCTAGTTGGAATGTAGACCTGTTTGGCAATCTGCTCAGCGTTAAGCGTTCTGCCCAGATGAAGCTGATTGCTACAAAGGACTATCAGACTGTAGTTAAGACCAATGTTATCTCTACTATCGCCAACCTGTATTACACTCTGCTGATGATTGATCGTCAGATGGAGATTGTGACAGATATGGAGCAGTTGACTAAGGAGACTTGGGAAAAGATGCAGTTTATGCACGACAACCGCGTAGGCTATCGCTCAACTGCCGTTCAGAGTGCCGAGGCTTCTTATTATCAGGTGCAGAGTCAGCGTGTAGACCTGCAGCGCCAGATGCGCGAGACTGAGAATTCGCTTTCGCTGCTGCTTGGTCAGCCTGGTCAGGCTATCCCTCGTGGCAAGTTTGCTGGTCAGAGTCTGCCTACAGAGTTTTCTACTGGCGTAGGAATCCAGATGCTGGCCAACCGTGCTGATGTTCACTCTTACGAGATGGCTTTGGCCCAGTGCTTCTACGATGTTGAGACAGCCCGCAGCCGATTCTATCCAAGCATCACCATCACTGGTACTGCTGCATTTACCAACAACAACGGTTTGGTTAATCCTGGCAAATGGCTGATGTCGGCAGTTGGTTCGCTGGTTCAGCCCGTATTCCAGCACGGACAGATTGTGGCTGGACTCAAGGTCGCCAAGATGCAGTATGAGCAGGCTTTCAACAATTGGCAGAACTCTATCTACAAGGCTGGTAATGAGGTTTCGAATGCTCTCGTAGCCTACAACTCTTACAGTCAGAAGGCCGAACTTGACGGCAAGCGTGTAGAGGTTCTGAAGAAGAACGTCGAAGATACCAAGAAGTTGATGGAGTCATCTACCAACACAACCTATCTTGAGGTTATCACCGCTCAGAGCAACCTGCTCAATGCCGAGATTAACGAGGTTACCGACCAGCTCTCAAAGATGCAGGCTGTAGTAAGTTTGTACCAAGCCCTCGGCGGCGGAGCCAAGTAAATTGATAATTGATAATTGAAAATTGAAAATTATGGCAAGCGAAATATCCCCCAAAGCCGAGATTAGCCCGAAGGCGAAGATTGGCAACAACTGTAAGATATTCCCCTTTGTGTATATCGAGGATGATGTAGAGATAGGTGACAATTGTATCATCTTCCCCTTTGTCAGCATCTGCGACGGTTCGCGTATCGGTAAGAACAACAAGATTCACCAGGGCTCAGTGATTGCAGCACTGCCTCAGGATTTTAACTTCCGTGGTGCTAAGTCTTACGTAGAGATTGGCGATAATAACGTCATTCGTGAGAATGTGGTCATCAACCGTGGTACCAACAGGGGTGGTGTTACCAAAATAGGTAACCATAACTTCCTGCTTGAGGGTACTCACATCAGTCACGATTCTGTAGTGGGAACCAATTGTGTATTCGGTTATGGTACCAAGATAGCTGGTGATTGTGAGATCGGCAATGGCGTAATCTTCTCAAGTGGTGCCATCCAGAATGCCAACACCCGTGCTGGCGACCTCTCGCTGATACAGGCTGGTTGCACATTCTCTCACGATGTACCTCCATACGTAATCGCTGGTGGTAGTCCTATGGAGTATGGCGGACCGAACACCACAATGATGAACTATGCAGAGATCGATCCAAAGGTGCAGAAGCATATTGCTAATGCCTATCGACTGCTGTTTAATGGTAAGACCAGTGTGTTTGATGTTATCAATCAGATTAAGGACCAGGTTCCTGATAGTCCTGAAATCAGAAACATCATTACATTCCTCGAGAATAGCAAACGAGGCATTATGTGTAAGTAAATATAAATCCCCAGCCGATTGGTTGGGGATTTGTATTTTTAATATGATGCTGAGCAAGGGATGCCTGCGTCGATGACTCGGTCGCGGATGGCATCTAGTTGCTCATGAGTGGCTTTCTGCAGACCTTGGGCTGGTGTCTCGCGGTCGATGGTGTAGATCATCACCATTTGTGGAGCTATCTGCCTGACGGCCTCGAGCCAAGGAGCTACATATTCCTCGCCTGTGTTATCAACCGATTCGCCCTTACATTCACCGCGCATAAACATCGTCTGTATGATTACGTGACCATTAAAGGCTTTCAGACGTTCGATGATAGCTTCAACGTCGTAGGTGCCATTTGGATGGTCTACCTTATTAATATATATAGGGTCGACAGTGTCAAGCTTCAGGATATTGTTGTCCACCTTCATCAGTGCATCGTGCACCTGCTGTCGATGTATCATTGTAGAATTGCTGAGCACAGAAACCTTAGCGCTTGGACAATACTGATTGCGCAGACGGATGGTGTCATCGATTATCTCGGCAAAATGTGGATGACATGTGGGTTCTCCATTGCCGGCAAAGGTTAGCACATCGGGCAACTGCCCCTCAGATTTCATCTGCTTAAGTTTCTCTTCCAATTTCTCGGCAACCTCCTGTCGTGTAGGCATAGGCAGGGTAGGGCGATGATCCTCGTTGAACCCGCACTCACAATATATGCAATCAAAACTGCAAACCTTGCCATCGGCTGGCAAAAGATTAATTCCGAGCGAAATGCCAAGTCGGCGACTATGAACAGGCCCGAAAATGGGTGATGGATAAATAATTGTACTCATATCGGGTGCAAAAATAATAAAAAATTGATAATTGATAATTGATAATTGATAATTTTTAGTATCTTTGCAGCCGAATTCGAATTTTTACGTACGTAAATTAATGAAAAGACGAAAAAAATATGCTGGCAACCGTCACGGTGTGCAGTTGGTTACACTTTGCATTAGTACTGCGATGGTGCTGGTTTTGTTAGGGCTGGTTGTATTGTCAGTACAGACTAGTCGTAATCTGTCGCAGTGGGTGAAGGAGAATCTTACTGTGACAGTGATGCTGAGCGATGATGTGAGCGTGAACGGTGCAAAGATGTTGTGCCGCGACCTCTACCATCGTCCTTACTCTCGGAATATTGATTATATCAGTAAGGATCAGGCACTGAAAGAGGAGAGCGAAGCCATGGGATCAGACCCTTCAGAGTTCTGCGGTGTCAATCCATTCCCGGCTACACTCGAATTGCAGTTGAAGAGTGACTATGCTAACCGCGACTCGCTGAAGTGGATAGCTAATGAACTGCGGAAGGACCCAAAGGTGACGGATGTGGCTTATCAGGTGGACCTGATGGATAGTGTTAATAGCAACCTTACGAAGGTAAACCTAGTGTTGCTGGTTTTGGCTGTACTGCTTACGTTTGTGTCGTTCTCGCTGATTAATAATACGGTGAGACTAAGTGTCTACTCGCGTCGTTTCCTGATACATACAATGAAACTGGTAGGCGCATCGTGGGCATTTATCCGTAAGCCATTTATGAAACAAGCCTTGATGGTTGGCGTGATAGCTGCTATCGTAGCCATTGCCGTACTTGGTGGTCTGATTTATGGACTGTACTATTACGAACCCAACTTGCTGACGGTGATAACTTGGCGAGAACTTACAATCACGGCTGTGGCTGTGTTGCTGTTTGGTATCACTATCACTGCCACTTGTTCGTTTATCTCAGTGAATAAATTCCTCCGTATGTCGGCAGGAGAACTGTATAAGATTTAATTGATAGTTGAGAATTGATAATTGACAATTATAATGGATAAAAAGAATTTTGCATTCGACAAGACCAACTACATATTGTTGGCAATCGGCATGGCTATTGTAGTGATAGGATTCCTGCTGATGGTAGGTCCCAACTCATCGGATACGGTGTTTGAGGCAGATATCTTTGGTGCTCGCCGAATTAAGGTGGCACCAGTGATATGTTTGTTTGGATTTGTATCGATGATATATGCTGTAGTTAGAAAACCGAAAGATTTAGATTAAAATATTAGAAAAATGGATTGGATTCAGACGATTATTATTTCTATTGTAGAGGGATTGACAGAGTTTTTGCCTGTTTCATCTACAGGCCACATGATTATAGCACAGAACCTGTTGGGTGTACCTCAGGGCGATCCCTTTGTACATGCCTTTACGTTTATTATCCAGTTTGGTGCCATCCTCTCAGTGGTGTGCCTCTACTGGAAGCGTTTCTTTGAGTTTGATAATACGCCAGACCCCATGGCCTTTACCTGGTGGCAAAAACTCAGACACAAGTATTACTTCTATTGGATACTGATTGTAGGTGTGTTTCCTGCAGTAGTTATTGGACTTCTTGCCAAGAAGTCAGGATTGCTCGACTGGCTGCTAGACAGTGTAGAGGTAGTTGCTATTATGCTGGTTCTGGGAGGTGTGTTCATGCTCTTCTGCGACAGACTGTTTAATAAGGGCAGCGAAGATAATAAGGTTGACGAGCGCCGTGCCTTCATGATTGGTCTTTTCCAGTGTATCTCTGTGATTCCTGGTGTGTCTCGTTCGATGGCTACCATCGTTGGAGGTATGACTCAGGGACTTACTCGCCGTCGTGCTGCCAAGTTCTCATTCTTCCTGGCTGTGCCAACTATGGCTGGAGCTACGCTGCTCGATTTGCTCGACCTGATGAAGGAAGATACAGCGTGGGCCACAAGCCATAACATCACAATGCTTATACTTGGTTGTGTAATTGCATTTATTGTTGCTCTTCTGGCCATGAAGTGGTTCGTGAACTATATAACCAAATATGGATTCAAGGCTTTTGGTATCTATCGTATTGTGGTAGGTGGCATCATTATTATAATGCTTCTCATGGGGCAGTCACTAGCAATGGTTGATTAATGAATTTTCAGGAAGGAGCATATATATATATCAACAAACCCTATCGTATGTCGAGTTTTGGGGCTTTGGCACATATCAGATATGTACTGTCGAAGCGACTGCATGTGAAACGGGTAAAAATGGGACATGCTGGAACGCTTGATCCTCTGGCTACTGGTGTACTTGTGCTCTGCACAGGTAAGGCAACCAAACAGATCGAAGCGCTGCAGCTCCACTCAAAGGAGTACACTGCAACACTGCAGTTAGGAGCCACAACCCCAAGTTACGATTTGGAACATGAGGTTGACCAAACTTACCCCACAGAGCATATCACCCGCGAACTGATAGAGCAGACTCTGCCAAAGTTTGTTGGCGACATCATGCAGCGTCCACCACTATTTTCGGCATGTAAGGTAGGTGGCGACAGGGCATACGAGTTGGCGCGAAAGGGTAGTGACCATCAGTTGGCCGAGAAACCTATTCATATCGACGAGATAGAACTGATAGATTTCGATCCCGAAAAGATGCAGTTGCAGATTCGTGTGGGATGTGGTAAGGGTACATATATCCGCTCGTTGGCCCGCGACATTGGCGAGGCCCTCGGCAGTGGTGCACACCTCACAGCACTATGTCGCACTCGCGTAGGCGATGTACGACTAGAGGACTGTCTTACGTTCGATGAATTCCCTGCCTGGCTAGAAGATAAATTAAACATTAATGATTAAAGATTAAACATTAAAATATGAAGTTATCACAGTTTAAGTTTAAGTTACCTGATGAGCAGATTGCACTTGAGCCACCTTATCATCGCGACGAGTGCAAGCTGATGGTGTTGCATCGCAAGAGTCAGCGTATTGAGTCTGGTCTCGACTTCCGCAATATCCTCGATTATTTCGACGAGGATGATGCTTTTATCTTTAACGATACCAAGGTGTTCCCAGCTCGTCTGTACGGAACAAAGGAGAAGACCGATGCAAAGATCGAGGTTTTCCTGTTGCGTGAGTTGAATGCCGATCAGCGTCTTTGGGATGTGCTGGTAGAGCCTGCCCGTAAGATTCGTATCGGAAACAAACTCTTCTTCGAGGACGACGGACCAATGGTGGCTGAGGTGATTGATAACACCACAAGCCGCGGTCGTACACTGCGATTCCTTTACGATTGTCCTCACGATGAGTTCAAGCGTGAACTATATGCACTTGGTGCAGCTCCACTGCCTCGTTATATCATAGATAAGCGTGAGGCTACAGAGGAGGATATGGAGACGTTCCAGACCATCTATGCAAAGAACGAGGGTGCTGTGACAGCTCCTGCTACAGGACTTCACTTCAGTCGTGAGCTGATGAAGCGTATGGAGATCAAGGGTATTAACTTTGCCTTTATCACCCTGCACTGTGGACTTGGTAACTTTGATGCTATCGAGGTTGAAGATCTGACCAAGCATAAGATGTCGAGCGAGCAGATGTTTATTCCAAAGCAAGCCTGCGAAATTGTGAACACCGCAAAGGAGAATGGTCATCGTGTGTGCTGCGTAGGTGTTAGTACTGCGCGTGCCACCGAGTCGGCTGTAGGCACAGACGGTATGCTCAAGGAGTTTGAGGGCTGGACTAATAAGTTCATCTTCCCACCATACGAGTTTGGTCTTAGCAATGCTCTTATCGGAAACTTCTATCACCCAGAGTCGCCAATGATGATGACCGAGGCTTCGTTTGCAGGTTACGATCTGCTTTACGAGGGTTATCAGCGTGCCCTTAAGGAGGACTATAAGTTTGGCTGCTATGGTGATGCAATGTTGATACTGGACGATTGATAATTGACAATTGATAATTGATAATTGACAATTGAGGGTGCATAAAGTATATTTATCACTAGGAAGTAACCTTGGCAACAAGGAAGATAATATCCGTAAGGCTATAGAGCTAATCGGCTTGAGAGTAGGACTGGTTGCGCGCCAGTCCTCTCTTATTTCGACTGAACCTTGGGGTTTCCAGTCGGATAACCAGTTTGTCAATGCCGCTGTGCTTTGTCAGACTGAGTTGTCGCCACGCGAGGTGCTACGCGCCACCCAGAAGATAGAGCGCGAGATGGGCCGTAGTCATAAATCGGTAGGCGGTAATTATTCGGATAGAATCATCGATATAGACATTCTGCTATATGATGATCTGAGGGTGGATGAACCCGACTTGCAGATTCCCCACCCTCTGATGCTGAAGCGTGACTTCGTGATGATTCCGCTTCGTGAAATAAGAGATTGAATAGATATTTAGAATTTGTAATCCAAACCTACGCCTATTACATGATTGGTGCGGCTGTAGGTTTCAAGGCCATAGCTGGTTTGCTTGTCATAATCGCTGTAAAGTGTGCAGAAGTAGCTCACGTTCAGGCGCATCTTGTCGCTGATGTTCCAAGCACCACCACAACCTACACTATAGCTGTCGCAGGCAAACGAAGTGTTCTGCTGGTAGCCGTCAGACAGACCGTAGTCAGTGCGCTGTCCACCACAGCTTACTGTGAATTTGTCGTTGATGTCGTACTCTACACCAGCTAAGATTTCGTGTGTGCCATGGGTTAACTCCTTCTGACGGTCGTTTGCCATCTGGGCGTTCTTGTCATCAAAGAAATGATACTCCAAAGCTGCGCGCAGATTCTTGTTGAACTCATATCCGGCAGCGATGCTAAGCATGGCGGGCATATCGTAACGTGTCTTTACGCCGTCCTGATAAGGCTGGATGTAGCCACCTACCGAACTCTCAACCTTGGTGCGGATGTTCTGTGCCATCGCAACGGCAGTCTCTGCTGGCAAAGCACCTGCAACAACTAATTTAGCCAGTGGCTCCTCAACTAGTGTAGCAGTGTTTAAGTTGGCGTTCAGACTGTTTGTCTCGTTTGTGGTCTCAATCTTTGTGCGGAACTCATAGCGGGCTGTCAGTGTGAGTGGGCCTTTGTGGTATGCCACGCTAACCAGTGGTGTAAAGCCCCATCCCTTCTGGTCTACATCCAGCGACAGATTTGCTAGCTCACCCATGTTTGATTTTGCTGTTATCACGTGGCCGCGATAGTAGCCGTCGTAGTAGTTGGCGCGGATACCTACAGCAGCCGAGAGGCAATCTACGATCTTATAGGTGAAGTTCAGCTGTCCACCATAGATATACTGCTTTCCCTTCATCTCAGCGTCGTACTGGTCGGGTGTTACTACTGGTGTAGCACCACCAGTAGCCTCAGACAATCCCTGAGTTAGTGTGGTAATGGTTCCACCCAGCAGTGCGTTGAACATAGGCACACCCTCTTTGTACTCTACGAAACCGCCGCTGCCCACGATACCAATCATGGTCGACAGGGCCCAGCGATCCTTCTTATACGAAGCAAACAGAGCTGGAACTACTGGTGCAGAGGCCTTGCCTTCATAGGTGTGACTGCCAGCGGGTGTAGTCAGCTCGATGTTGCGGTACTGCCAGGGTTTCTGGAAATTGAGTGAGAACTGGAAACCTTCGTGCCCCCAGGCCAATCCGGCAGGATTGCTGTAGGCAGCATCGATCTCAGTTGATGCGCCGCGTGCGAACATGCGGTCGAAAGCTATGTGATAATTTGTGTTGGTCATTAATCCACCAGCGTGGACGGTGGCTGTTGTGGCTAGTGCCAGAAGAGCCGAAATAAATAATTTTCTCGTCATTTTCTTCAGATTCTAATGAAATTCGGCTGCAAAGGTAGCAAAAAATAACGATAGAATCGAAAAAATGACGAGAAAAAATCATAAAAAGAACAATTTTATTGATTTGTCTTTTCTTTAAACCTATCCATAAGCCATTGTTTCTGCTCAGGAATAGTCATATTGCTGTTATCCAGTTCGATGGCGTCGTCGGCCTTTCGCAGCGGACTTACCTCGCGATGCGAGTCTATATAGTCGCGCTCTTCTACGTTCTTAAGGATATCGTCAAAGTCGGCAGGCATACCCTTGGCCTTCAGCTCGTCGTAGCGGCGCTGTGCACGAACCTGTGCCGATGCAGTAACAAAAATCTTAAGTTCTGCGTCAGGGAATACTGTGGTGCCTATATCGCGACCATCCATCACCACGCCCTTGTCCTTACCCATCTGCTGTTGCTGGGCCACCATAGCAGTACGAACAAAAGGTACTGCAGCGATAGGACTTACGTGGTTGCTCACTTCGAGCGAACGAATCTCTTTCTCCACGCACTCATTATTAAGATATGTGTCAGGGCGACCTGTCTCAGGATTAAACTTAAACGAAATGTTGATCTGCGGCATCTGCTGTTCCAGTTCCGATGTCTTAACGCTTCCGTCCTCGTTGAACAGGTTGTGGCGCAGGGCATAGAGTGTTACACTGCGATACATGGCACCAGTATCTACATATACATAACCCACTTCGCGGGCCAGGTCTTTGGCCATCGTACTTTTGCCGCACGAGCTATGACCGTCGATTGCAATTGTTATTTTCTTCATAATGTGTATGATATATTAATCAATAGTGATGATGTGCTGACATGATATTTGGCCCAACCCAGATGCAGTTTGAAGCGTTGTAGCGACAGACCTGCTCCTAACGACAAACCTGCACCATGACCTGATGCACCCTCGGCATCGCTTATCTTCATCTGATTAGCTCTTCTGAAATTATATCCTGCAGCCAGATAAATATTATCGCTTAATATGATGTCAGCTCCAATTGCCAGATGACGTCCTATAGCTTCGTCCCAATTGGTCAGTCTACTAAGTGTAGCATGAAATCTTAGTGGAGAGTTCATCAATCGTTTGCTCACACCCAGTTGGAGATCGAACGGAATGCTCTCAAACTCATCGTCGTACGCCTTTATCTGTCCTCCAAGGTTGCGTGCAACAGCCGAGATGCTCCACCCCTTAGCTGCGTCATGATAGTTTAACCCCAGGTCAACACCCACTGCCAGTGAATTGTAGTCGGCAATAGTCGATGTGATGAATTTTGCCGTTATACCTCCACTGATATTGTTGGTCAGATCATAGGCGTACGAGCCGGCAATAGCTATATCTCGAGCAGAGAATTTGCCGAGGTCTTCATTGTTAGCAGTTGTTTGCTTAATCTTTCCGTAATCCATCAGTTGGGCCGAAACGCCCCACGAAGCTCTTTCGCCTGAATGTCTTACAAAGGATGCACTTACATCCTTTGCCCCCTCCATATAAGTCATGTAATTCAGGTTGATGGATTTGTCGCTGACACCACTGATAAGTGCCGGATTATGAAAAATCAGCGATGCGTCATCATTAGCAAGTGAAATGTTTTCACCTCCTAATGCAGCGACATGCGCACTTACCGGCAACCTAAGAAAGTTGTAGGCAGTCTCACTCTCTTGAGCCCCACTGGACAATGTCCAAAAGGAAAACAGGGCAGTTATGATGATATTTCTGATGTTCATTTCTTCTAATTTGGTCGCAAAGATAGCAAAAAAACTTAATATATACCTAATTTACCGAAAAAAACACTACCTTTGCATCGGTTTTATTCATAAACAGATGGAAGTCAAGAAGAGTCGGGAGGCAGATTTGGAACAAAAGCGCGCACAATCGTTCCTGTTGGGAATGATTGTTGTGCTGGCCTCTCTATTCGTGCTGCTAGAATGGAACAGCGGTGGCAATGGGTGGTCGTTATTCGATGATGATGAAAGTCTGGAGGCCGAAGTTGAGTTGGCGCCACTGAAGCGCGACAAGGACGAGGTGCCGATGATGATGCCTCAGGAGCAAAAGGTTGAAAAACAGGAGTCGCAGCAGCTGCATCTGGTGGATAATGATGTTGAGTTGCCTCCTGAACCAATACTGCAGGAGGAGACCGCGGAAGAGGAACCTACGCTTAAGGCTGAGGAAGAAAAGCCCCAGGTGGTGGATATGTATGATGAGCCGATAGACTTCCGTGTGGTTGAGGATCTGCCGCAGTTCCCTGGTGGAGCTGCCGAGTTTATGAAGTGGCTCACCAAGAACCTGAAATATCCTCCTTCGGCTCAGCAGCGCAGGATAAAGGGTAAGGTGGTGGCGCAGTTCATCGTAAACAAAGACGGAACGTTAAGCGACCTGCAGGTGATACAACCACTCGAACCTGCTTGCGATCAGGAGGTGCTGCGCGTGCTCAAGACAATGCCCCAGTGGAAGGCAGGCATGATGAATGCCAAACCATGCAGAACTATGGTCTGCATACCAATAGTATTTAATTTATAAATAAGATATGTATACATCAGAAGAACTACTCAAGAAGGTGAATGAGGCACTTGACAATCTGGTTTATGACCGTAAACCCGCCTCGTTGTACGATCCTATCAGATATGTGCTGTCGATAGGTGGCAAGCGTGTACGTCCAGTACTTACGCTGTTGTCATATAATCTTTATAAGGACGACCCGCTAAGTATCATGCCTCAGGCAATAGGTCTTGAGACATATCATAACTTCACTCTTCTACACGATGACTTGATGGATCATGCAGATATGCGTAGAGGTCATGAGACTGTACATAAGAAGTGGGATGCCAATCGCGCAATTCTCTCAGGCGACACAATGCTTCTTCAGGCTTTTGAAAGAGTGGAACAGTGCGAACCATCAAAGTTACCATCTGTGTTCGAGGTCTTTATTCAGACTACTCTCGAGATTGGCGAGGGACAGCAGTTGGATGTAGAGTTTGAGACTCGCAACGATGTTACCGAGGATGAGTATATTGAGATGATCCGACTTAAGACAAGTGTGCTGTTGGCATGTGCATGTAAGGTAGGTGCTATTATGGCTGGTGCTTCTTCAGATGATACAGATAATCTGTACAGGTTTGGTGAAAAACTGGGTCTGGCTTTCCAGTTGCAGGACGACCTGCTGGATGTATATGGAGATCCTGCTGTGTTTGGAAAGAACATTGGTGGTGACATCACATCCAATAAGAAGACCTATATGCTCATTAATGCAGTCAACCGAGCCAATCCTTCTCAGCGTGAACAGTTGATGAAATGGATTGCTGCCAAGGAATTCGACCGTAATGAGAAGGTTAAGGCTGTTACCGAACTATACAATGAGATTGGCATCCGTGAACTATGTGAACAGAAGATAGAAGAGTACTATCAGGAGAGTTTGGTTTATCTTGCCAAGATTAATGTTCCAGATGAGCGTAAGGCTGAATTGAAAGCATACGCTGCAGAGATGATGAAACGTCAGAGCTAATGCACTACATTGATACACATTGTCACTTGGATGGGGAGGAGTTTCAGGATGATCTTGAGGCTGTGATAGCACGAGCCCGCGAGGCTGGGGTGCAAGCCATCGGTGTGCCAGGCATCAACCTTCAGTCGCTCGATACCGTCATCAGCGTATGTAAGCGCTATCCAGGATACTGCTATCCTATGCTGGGGCTTCATCCAGAGGATGTAAAGTCCGACTGGCGTGAGGTTTTGGATAGGATAAAACCGTTCTTGATCCACCCCACCCCTGGCCCCTCCCCTGATATGGGAGGGGAGTACCCTATCGCTATTGGCGAAGTAGGTTTGGATTTCTATTGGAGTCGTGAGTTCGAGAATGAACAGTTGGAGGCTTTCGAGGAGCAGGTGTGCTGGTCGGTGGAACTTCAGTTGCCTTTGATGATCCATTGTCGTAAAGCTCAGAACGAGATGGTTGCGATAATCAAGAAGTATCAGAAAGAATTACCCGGTGGCGTGTTCCATTGTTTTACTGGTAATGAGCACGAGGCTGAGGAGTTGTTGCAGTTCGACCGCTTTGTGTTGGGTATCGGTGGTGTCTCTACTTTCAAGAAATCTCATCTGCCCGAAGTATTGCCTGCCGTTGTTCCTCTCGATAGAATCGTGCTCGAAACAGACGCTCCCTATATGGCGCCAGTGCCTAAGCGTGGTGAACGCAATGAACCTGCCTTCGTGGCATACGTGCTGAAGAAATTGGCCGAGGCTTATGGAGTAAGCGAAGAAGAAGTGGCCCAAAAGACTAATGCCAACTGCAAAAAAGTATTAAATATAAGTATTTAATCTGTGGATTATGCGGTAAAAATGCTACCTTTGCAACCGCTTAACAACAGGAGAGATGCTCGAGTGGCTGAAGAGGCACGCCTGGAAAGCGTGTAAACGTCAAAAGCGTTTCGGGGGTTCGAATCCCCCTCTCTCCGCTGATTATACTGAGATATGAAAAGACTTTTCTTTATTTTTTCATTCACACTGATAGGATTGCTTGGTTTCGCACAGAATGTCACTGTCGATTCTGTTGCTGTTGACTCTTTAGCTGTTGATTCGATGGCTGTGATGGCAGATGACATTGACGAACTGGTAGGCGAAGAGACTGAGGAAGGAGGACTTCACAAGCAGTTGAAAACCAAATTTGTGGATGGTAATGTGGCGTTTATGTCGCTTGTGGCATTAGCCCTCGTTTTAGGACTTGCTTTCTGTATAGAACGTATCATATATCTTACATTGTCAGAGATTAAGACCCATAAGTTGATGGGTGATATCGAACAGTGCCTGAAATCAGACGATGTTGAAGGCGCAAAGTCACTCTGCAGGAATACTCGTGGTCCTGTTGCTTCTGTTTGCTATCAGGGTCTATTGCATATCAAACAGCCAATTGATGCTATTGAACGTAGTATTACTAACTTTGGCGGACTGCAGACAGCCAATCTGGAGAAGGGATGCTCATGGATAAAACTCTTCATAGCTATGGCGCCGTCTTTAGGATTCCTTGGTACCGTTATTGGTATGGTTATGGCGTTCGACAATATCCAGCAAGTAGGTGATATTGGTCCTACCATCGTGGCTCGGGGTATGAAGGTGGCACTTATCACCACAATCTTTGGTATTGTTGTGGCACTTGTACTCCAACTCTTCTACAGCTATATCCTATCAAAGATTGAGCGCCTTACGGCCCAGATGGAAGAGGCTGCTATCACTCTGCTCGACATGATTACTGATTATAAACAAGCACATCATGAATAATTTCATCTCGCCCGCTATTGCCGATGTTATGTTGTGGCTGATGTATATTACATTGGCTGCGGCTATAGCTGTAACGGCATATTCGGTTTGGCATGGGCTGCGATTCCGTCGTAAGGGGGATGATGTGGTGAATGGAGTGCCTGCGGGAAAAATAGGATGGTTGGTTGCCATAGGATTTGTGCTATGCATGGCGGCTACTTTTCTGCTTGGATCTACAGAACCTGTTCTTTCGAATGGACAACTGCTTTCAGACCATTTCTGGTTGAGAGTAGCTGATATGTTTATCTATACCTCTATTATATTGATTATCGGATGTTTCGTAAGCGCTATCGTCAGCAGATTCCGGAGCTGAACACTACATCAACCGCAGACATCTCGTTTATGCTGTTGATTTTCTTTCTCGTGACCTCATCGATGGACACGGAGAAGGGGCTCCTGCGCCAGATGGCTCCACCACCATTGGAGCACGAACAGCCTAAGGATATTAATAGAGATAATGTAATGCAGGTAAAACTTGATGCTAATGACCAACTGACGTGCGATGGTAAAACTATTACTTATCAGCAACTGACAGCCGAAGTGCGCTCACTGGCATTTGTTAATCGTACCGGCCATGTTGTGTCTATACAGGCCGATCCTGCTACCACGTATGAGGCATACTTCCGTATGCAGGATGCTATAGTAAGTGCCTATCATGAACTGCGTGAAGAGTATGCCCGAAAGCATTATGGTCATAGCTATGCTGCTTGTACGGCCGATGAGAAGACCCTGATGAATGAGTATTACCCTCAGCGTATCAGTGAAGAGCTACGGGTAGGCGACGGAACGTCGGGGATGGCACCGATACAGGAAGGAGGCGCCCAATGAGACCTATGAAGAGCATGTTTCATCAGAGTCGCAGGAGTGTGCCATCACTTAATGTGGCCTCGATGCCTGATTTGATTTTTACAGTACTTTTCTTCTTCATGATTGTTACCCACATGCGTAGTGATGAAGTGAAAGTACGTTTGCAGGTGCCCGAAGGGGTTGAGGTGCAAAAGTTGACAAATAAGCAGGCTGTGGTGAATTTGTACATTGGTAGGAAAGTGGAAAGTGGAAAGAGTAATGAGAATACTTGGTGTGTGCAACTTAATAACAATGTTGTGCAGCCTAATGATATCCCTGCTCTGATAGAACAGATACGAGGCGGTTTGAGTGCAGAGAACCAATCACGCCTTACTGTATCCCTGCGAGTAGATAAGAAGGCTCCTATGGGTTTGGTAAGCGAAGTGAAGCGCCAACTGCAACAGGTTTATGCCTTGAAAATCAATTATAGTGCAACAGAATTCAAAAAATAACTACTGATAAAATATGGTAAAGATTGACGAACTCGACAGACAGATATTGAGTCTGATAGCTGCTGATGCTAGAATACCATTCCTGGAGGTGGCCCGTGCATGTAATGTGAGTGGTGCTGCTATCCATCAGCGTATTCAGAAGTTGAATGGCATGGGTGTGCTCAAAGGCTCACAGTTCCTAATTGAACCCGAGAAGATTGGTTACGAAACATGTGCATATATTGGGTTGAATCTTAAGGATCCTGCCCGTTTCGATGAAGTCTTGGAGCGTTTGAAGCAGATACCTGAGGTCGTGGAGTGTCATTACACTACGGGTAATTTCGATATGTTTATAAAACTGTATGCGCGTAATAATCATCATCTGCTTACGATTATTCACGACAAGCTACAGCCCCTCGGCCTGTCTAGCAGTCAAACGCTGATATCTTTCCATACAGCGATTGACCGCCAGTTGCCGATTGCAGATATCCTGACTAACGAGGAAGAGACTGAATAACCACGTTTCCAGTTTTCAATCCGTCGCTCAGACATCTAAGTGTTATAGTTGATGGTGTATCAGAACTCTGCACCAGTATTTGAGCCAAACCGTTGAATGCTGGTATCGAGAATTCTTTGCAGTTCGGGTTCTTGGGATGATCTTCGCCCAGATACATCGGGTCGCCATTACCGGCACCTATAATACGGGCATCCCCTTCAAGATTGAATTTTAGCATAGGGCACGCATTGGGTACAATGCGGCCTTTTTCGTCTTGTACCTCGATGGTAATAATGGCAGCATCGCGTCCATCAGCATCGATGTGTTGTCTGTCTGCCTTTAGTACGGTCTTAAAGGCGGACTTCGTGGTAGTTATAACTTCAGTGAGTAATCGTTTGCCGTTTTTGTATCCTGTGGCTACAACCTTTCCTGGCTGATAGGTCGCTTTCCATTTCAGGTGCCCGTTCTTGGGCATCTTCTGCTTGCCCAGTTTTTTGCCGTTTACGGTCAATTCTACTTCGTCGCAGTTGCTGTAAGCCCAGAGTTCTATCTCTTCGCCCTCATGGCCCTGTAGGTTCCAGTGGGGGAAGATGTGAAGTGTTGGCTCGTCTGTCCACCACGACTTCAGATACCAAGCTTCGTCTTTCCAAAAACCGCAGTAGTCCAGTATGCCGAACTCAGAGTCTGTGGCCGGGTATTCCAGCGGATTGGGTTCACCTCTATAGTCGAAGCCTGTCCAGTAGAACAGTCCAGCAGCCCAGGGGCGCTCGTCATAGAACTTCCAACCGCGTTCTATCACATTCTCCACACCTGGTTGGTCAGTGCGGTTTATGCTAATCATTCTGCCTGGATATTCAGGCGAATTGAAGTACCATCCACGTGTACCACATCCTGATGTTTCTTCAGTGCCAACAATCTTCCAGTCGGAATTTGCTTTCTTGCGATTGTCAACATCGTTCTGTATGATATAGTTGAATCCTACTATGTCAAGTCCCTTGATGAGTTCTGTTCCTCCTGCATTTGCTACTGTGCTAGGACGGGTGGGGTCGTATAGTCTTGTGTATTCACGCATGGCTTCAGCCAGTCGTGTACCTTGTATGGTATTCTCAAGTCCCCATTCCTCGTTACCATCGCTCCACATTATTACCGAAGGGTGATTCCTGTCGCGCTTGATCATACGTTCAAGCAGTCGCAGGTGTTCTTCGTTTATACCCATCAGTCTGTTCTCGTCGATAACCAATATTCCTTCGCGATCACAAATATCCAGCAGGGCAGGAGTCATGGGATTATGCGAAGCGCGGTATGCGTTACAGCCAAACTCTTTTAGTTGTTTTATGCGCCATGCTTGGAGCGCATCTGGGATTGCCGAACCCACACCAGCATGATCCTGGTGCATGTTCACGCCTTTCAACTTCAATGGCTCACCGTTAAGCAGGAATCCTAGTTCGCTACTGAAGGCAATATCACGTATGCCAGTGGTGGTTGTGTAAACGTCAACTATCTTACCATTCTGGCTGATGGTTGTCTCTACCTTATATATATAAGGGTCGGTTGTGCTCCACAGGTGTGGGTTTGTAATACTGATGGATTGTTTTGTTGCTACAGTCTCTTTTGATTTTAGTCCCAATGTCGTACCTGCACTGCGGGCTATCTCTTTGCCGTCAGCATCCAATAGCCTATGTGTAACCTCACATAGCTGAGGCTTCAGACTACTGTTGCTTACCTCTGTCTCTATCTTCAGCTTCGCTTCGGAATATGGTTCTTTCAGTTCTGCATATACAAAAGTTCCAAAGGGCGCAACGCTCACTTCTGCCGATTTCTCCAACCAAACGTCTCGATATATTCCAGCTCCCTCATAGAACCATCCCTCTTCAAGTGTTGCATCAGCACGTACGCAAATCAGATTATCTTCACCATATTTTATATAAGGTGTGATATCGTAAATCTGAGTAGCATATCCGCTTGGTTCTGTTCCCATATAGAATCCGTTGAACCATATTCTTGCATTGCGGAATATACCGTCGAAACGTAGCATCACTCGCTTACCCAGATCGTTGCCAGGGATATTAATAATTTTGCGATACCATCCCACGCTGGTCTCGGGATACTTATAGCCTACGGTCTTATATCCGTGCGAATGACTAGCCTCTTTGGCGTATGGTAGGGTGGTCACCCAGTCGTGTGGAATCTGTATGTCCTGCCAGGCAGAGTCATCAAACTTTGCACTATACGGTCCTTCGTTGTGTATCGAGTTAGCCTTGGTCAGGTAGTTGAAGTATTCAGTTCCACAACCGAAGTCTTTCTTTGGATCGCCAGCATGTCCTAGTGAAAACTTCCAACCTTTGTCTAGTCTTATTGTCTCTCGCACATTTTGTGCTTGCCCTGCTATTGTTAGTAGCAGGGCAAGAGTAGTTAGTAGCAGTTCTTTTTTCATTATTTACTATTTTTTACTTGTTCTTTTTCAGCAGGTTTAGCTTGTGCTGCGGAGCAAGTGCGTTAGTGGTCTTCTCTGTGTATTCAGCAATCTTCAATGTTGCTGTAGCAGCTATGTCGCGACTGCTATTACCGATGCGGAAGGTATAGTTACCAGCCTCTGCTATCCACTGACTATTTGCCTCGTCGAAGCTTGCAAGATTGCGAACGGGGATTGTCATTGTCAGAGTCTGACTCTCACCTGGCTGAAGTTCCTTTGTCTTTGCAAATGCTTTCAACTCCTGTGCGGGCTTCTCAAGTCTGCCATCAGGGGCCTGAACATATACCTGAGCCACTTCCTTTCCGCTCACGTTTCCTGTATTCTTTACAATGACGCAAACCTCTATAGCATCCTTGCCTTTTGCCTTAACTACAGGCTTTGCAAAACTGAATGTAGTATAGCTCAGTCCGAAACCGAATGGATATGCTACATCGCGCCCAAATGTATCGAAGTAGCGATAGCCCACGTAGATGTCTTCCTCGTGATTGGTGTAAGCGTGACCTGGAATAGGGGTCTTGTTGCCTATCATCATCTGGAGTGAGTAGTCATCTATCTGTCCTGGGAAGTTCTTGGTCGAAGCATGGTCGGTAGCTGCAACAGGCCAAGTCATTGTTAGTTTGCCTGAAGGATTAACCTTGCCTGTAAGCAGGTCGGCGATAGAATTACCTCCTTCCATGCCTGGCTGCCAAGCACACAGGATGGCATCAGGATATCCGCTCCATGATGCTGTCTCGATAACGCTACCTGAGTTGATGATAACGATAACAGGTTTGCCTGCAGCGTGGAATGCGTTGCATACATCAGTGATGAGAGCACGCTCCTCTGGAATCAGGTTGAACTCTGTGTTCAGATCGCGGTCTACGCCCTCACCAGCTTGACGACCAATAGTGATGATTGCAGCGTCGGCTGCATTCACTTCCTTGTTGATGCAGATTGGGTCGATGGCAATCTCTGGATATTTCTGCTGTCCGAAGTATTCCATCTGATACCATTTTGCTGGATGGCGCTCGGCTTGGAACTTAACTTTTGCATACTCTATATACTTGCGGTATATATCTGTGAGGGTTGCACTTGATTTGATGCCAGCGTTCTCCAACCCCTGTAGCATATCGACAACGTATGGTGGATGAACACAACCAGAACCAGTACCTCCGCTCAGGAAGTCGTATGAGTTCTCGCCAAACAGGGCAACAGTCTTAATAGCGCCGTTCTTCCAAGGGAGGATTCCGTTGTTTTTCAGAAGTACAATACCCTCGTTTGCACTCTGACGTGTGATGGCTGCGTGTGCCTTGAAGTCGGGGGCGTTTGATGCTGGATACTTACCGAAGCTAGGAGTCTTTACAATGTATTCTAGCATTCTGCGGACATTGCGGTCAACATCAGCAATATCCAGTTTGCCGCTCTTTACGCCTTCGATAATCTCGTTTACCTGTGCAGGCTGACCTGGTTCCATCAGGTCGTTGCCGGCCTGTACTTCGCTTATTGTTGTCAAACCTTCGCGGATACCAATCCAGTCGGTCATAACAATACCCTTGTAGCCCCAGTCTTCGCGCAGTATCTTGGTCAATAGGTCACGATTGCCCATCGAGTATTTGCCATTTACCTGATTGTACGATGACATGATAGTCCAAGGATTACTCTCACGAACAGCGATTTCGAATCCGCGCAGATATAGTTCGCGTGCTGCGCGCTGTGATACGCGCTCGTCTACAGCAGTGCGGTCTGTCTCTTGCGAGTTGATGGCAAAGTGCTTTGCACTAACACCAGCTCCCTGACTCTGTACTCCCTTAATATACGCTGCTGCAATCTTTCCTGTTAGCAATGGGTCCTCTGAGTAGTATTCAAAGTTACGTCCGCAAAGCGGGTTACGGTGTAGGTTCATTCCAGGACCTAGAATCACGTCGCAACGATACTCCTTGGTCTCGTTTCCGATAGCTTCACCCACCTTACTCACCAGGTCGGTGTTCCATGTAGAAGCCAGACATGATCCGATGGGGAATGCTGTTGCGTAGTAAGTTTTTGTTGTACCTTTGCGGGTAGGGTCGATACGTACTCCGGCAGGTCCGTCGGTAAGTACAGTAGCAGGTATTCCCAAGCGTGGGATAGCTGGTGTTGTTCCTGCTGCTCCTGCCACCAGGTCGGCCTCACCGCCTACTACCGCGTTGGAACTGAAGAAATTGTTAGCACCGCCAACTAGTAGTTTGGCTTTCTCTTCAAGGGTCATTGCCTTGAGCACCTCGTCTATATTATCAACGCGGAGCTGTGGTTGTGCATTTGTTGTCATAACGAATGTTGCTGTTAGTAAGCATGTTGTTAGTAATCTTTTCATAATTGTTATTTTAGGGGTTTCTAGTATGTCTGATTTGTCTAAGGGAAGATTCTAAAACTGTACCCTTGGTCTTTAAGCCATTGCAGACTCTCTGGTAGCGCAGTCTTAAGTTTGTCGATACTCTTAAGCGAATCGTGGAACGTGATGATAGATCCATTACGCGTGTACCTCTTTATATTATTGACCACGTCTTCGGCAGTCATCCATTTCGAGTAGTCGCGTGTCACCAGGTCCCACATCACTATTTTGTATTTCCTGCTCAGCCACGCATATTGTGCCATACGCATCCATCCGTGTGGCGGACGTACGTAGTGACTTTTGATATATGCGTTTGCTTTTTCCACATTATAGCTGTATTCTTTTATCGAGTGTCGCAGACCTCCTATGTGATTATGGGTATGATTGCCCACCTGATGGCCTTCGGCCAGAATACGCTTGTACAGTTCAGGATATTTGCGTACGTTATCGCCCACCATAAAGAAAGTGGCGCGTGCACCAAACTGCTTTAGTGTATCTAGTATAAATGGTGTAGCCTCTGGGATGGGACCGTCGTCGAAAGTCAGGTAAACTGATCTCTCGTGACGGTCCATTCGCCAGTATGCTCTAGGATAGAGCCAGCGCAGATAGATTGCCGGTTGCTCTATAAACATTTTTTAGTTTCCGTAATTGCCTCCCTTGGCTTCGTAAATCTTGTTCATCGTCTGGAACTGCTTCTCCTTCTCCTGAGCCTTCTTCTCGTCAACAGCCGACTGCAGGTTCAGTATCTGGTTCAGAATGTAGAGATGCATCAGACAATCTTGCTGCGAACTCTCGAATCGCTGTCCGTCGAGTGAGCAGTACCATAGCATATACTCGGTCGACTTCTTCCATAGCTGGTCTATCAGGTCTTGTGCCTTCTCGGTCTGGCCAGTAAGTGCGTAAGCCTTTGCCAGATCCATCGAACCACTCTGGTAATCGTGAGGTATGTTATAGCTAGGCAGTTCCTTTTCGCACTTGTCGAGCACCTCTTTTGCCATCTCGTCTTTGTTCTCCTGAACCAGATTCATGGCAAGCATCGACAACAGTCGGCGATGGGTATAACACATACGCATCACGGTCTCGTCGAGATAGATGCCGGGTTTGTCAACACCACCAAACTTAAACTTCTTCATCACATTGTTGTATGTCTTCTCTGTGTCGAAGTTCTTTGCTCCAGGGGCGTTGGTGGTGAATGGAGTGATGCGGTTGGCCAATCCCTCCTGTACGAAGTTGTCGCCCAGATTCATGTAGTTTTCTGAACCAACGGTGGTTGCTACATAAATTGGTCGTGTCCAGTTGCACTGCGCAATCATCTCCAGCATCATCAGGTCTTGCTTGTAGAGTGCGTTCTTACCCTTCAGCGAGATAACCATCTGGTCGGGGATACTGTCGGCAGCCATCATCATACCACTCTTGCGCACTGCTTCCTTGTCAATAGTAACGTAAACAGTGTCTGTTGGAATCACATGCAGATCCTTGTTGGTATTGCGAACCCAGTTATTCAGAATGTTCTTAAGTTCGAAAGGCTTATCGCCAAACTGCTTCTTGGCTTCCTCTGGACTCTGACGGTACAACTCTTCTACCTGACTCTTTAGCGAAGCGTCAATCTGCACATATTCGTTTGTGCCGGCACAATACTCCAGTCGGCTCCAACTGATGGGTACTGATGGAGAATCGTAAGCAGGTCGGCGCATCTGGTCAATATACCAGTCGGTCTGCAGATACGATAGGTTGCACACTCGTGCGTCTGTGCGGAATCCTTCGGTATCTTGGTTGTACCATAGTGGGAATGTGTCGTTATCTCCGTTGGTGAAGATGATAGGATTACCCTCTTCTTGCAGCGTCATCAGATAGTTCTGACCGAAGTCACGGCAGCAGTAGCGTCCAGAACGGTCATGATCGTCCCAAGTCTGACTGGCCATCTGGATGGGCACCAGCAGGCAGGCTATACCTACTACAACGGCTACCACCAGGTTTTCTTTCTTTATCTTGCGGTTCAGCCAGTCGATAATAGCAGCTACGCCCATACCGCACCATATAGCGAAGGCATAGAATGAACCTGCGTATGCATAGTCGCGCTCACGTGGCTGCATTGGGGTCTGGTTCAGATAGATTACGATGGCCAGTCCTGTCATGAAGAACAGGAAGAATACCACCCAGAACTGCTGTATGCCAATAGGTTCGTCAACCGTCTTCTCCTGACCGTTAACCATAGCCTTGCGCTTGCGGGTGTACCATGCCTGCCAGAAGAGTCCAAGCAGACCCAGTATCAGTGGCATGCAGTAGAACACGTTATGTCCCTTGTTCTGCTTCAGGTCGGTAGGCAGCATACTCTGGTCGCCCAGTCGTGCATCGTCGATAAACGAGAAACCTGTAATCCAGTTGCCGTGCTCCAGTTCGCCGTTTCCCTGTATATCGTTCTGGCGTCCGGCAAAGTTCCACATGAAGTAGCGCCAGTACATGAAGTTGCACTGATAACTCAGGAAGAATCGCAGGTTCTCCAACTGTGTGGGCACCTTTACAGTCATCTGTTCGCCACAACGGTCGTAGGGCACCTCACTTCCGTCAACGCCACCCATCCATGACTCGTATGCTGCTGCATGACCGGCATCATACATACGTGGGAAAAGCATATTCTGGGCATACTTGTATTCATCCTTGGTACGGACTACAAAGTATGAGTCTTTCTCATCGGCAGATGCCTTCTCTTTGCGCTGATATACAGGCTTACCTTTACTCATTACTGGCCTGCAGTAATTACCCTCCTGCTCAAGTGCCACCTGCGAAGTGTATGCGGGACCGTAGAACAATGGGCGCTGTCCGTACTGCTCACGTCCCAGATAGTCGCCAAGGGTAAAGATATCCTCAGGAGAGTTCTGGTCCATTGGTGGGTTAGCCGATGAACGTATCACAATGAGTGCGTAGCTTGAGTAACCTATCATCAGCATCAGCATGCATAGCAGTATCGTGTTCTTCATGCGTACTGTTATCAGCTGCTGCTTGTTCACTGTGTACTTCAGCAGGAACCAGAGTGCCACCAGCACAACTACTCCAATAAGGAATGCCGACCATCCCCATCCATAGAATGGGATACCAAGCATACCTACTGAAGCAAGGAATGCCACGTTTTGTATTGTCAGCGAGTGCTTCTGGGTCTGAGTCTCGTAAACAGCCCAGATTACGCACGATACAAGCATGATGATGTAGATTATCTCACCAGTATTGAACGGCATGCCGAGTGTGTTCACGAAGAACAGTTCGAACCATCCGCCTACGGTGATGATACCAGGAACAACACCATACAGCACAGCTGCCAGGATTACTACTGATACAGCCAGTGCGATGAGCGAACCCTTAAGGTTGGCATTGGGGTTGCGGCGATAGTAATAAACCAGCACGATGGCAGGAACACAGAGCAGGTTCAGTAGGTGCACTCCGATAGACAGTCCTGTCATGTACATGATAAGTACCAACCAACGGTCGCTATGAGGCTCGTCTGCTTGATCCTCCCATTTCAATATCAACCAGAATACCACAGCGGTGAAGGCCGATGAGTAGGCATATACCTCACCCTCAACGGCCGAGAACCAGAATGTGTCGCTGAATGTGTAGATAAGTGCTCCAACAAGTCCTGATGCCTCGATTGCAATCATCTTGGGCGTAGTCAACTCTTCCCAATTGCTGATAAGCAGTCGACGGGTAAGGTGAGTGATGGTCCAAAACAAGAATAGTATACAAGTGGCCGAAAGCAGTGCACTCATGGTGTTAACCATACGCGCTACCTGTGTGGGGTCGCTTGTAAACTGTGAGAACAAGTTGGCTGTAAGCATGAAGAATGGTGCCCCGGGTGGGTGACCTATCTCCAATTTGTAACCAGTGGTAATAAACTCAGGACAGTCCCAGAAACTGGCTGTCGGTTCGATGGTAGAACAATAGACAAAGGCTGCTATAAAGAATGCGAGCCAGCCCAATGCGTTGTCTACTAGTCTGAATTGTTTCATTACAATATTATATTCTTTAACGTTAAATATCTAAATAGTGGTGCAAAGTTACACAAAAACTTTTTATATAAACAAGCCTGCTCCGTAAATTAAGATTAAATAACGGAATAGTTTGCCCAGCGTGATGGCGATGAAGGTTATCACCACGTTCGAACGCATCAGTCCAAGTGCAATTGTGATGGCACTACCCAGCACTGGCAGGAAGGCAAAGAATCCCATCCAAGCACCGTGTCCGGCTAGGAATTTATGAGCTTTGTCCAGGTCTTCCTTCTTTACGTGCAGGTATTTCTCTATCCACTCTAGTTTACCCATACGTCCCACGCAGTAGTTAAATACACTGCCCATTACGTTTCCTATGGTTCCGTATATCATCAGCAACCAAGGGTCTAATCCTGTGGCCATAAGTGCCACCATTACTGCTTCGCTCGAAAACGGGAAGAAACTGCCTGCCAGGAAGGCTGCCAGCAACATGCCCCAGTAGCCGTATTGCGAAAGTAGGTTGATTATGAAATCCATAGGTTCATTCCTGTTAATAGCAAAACAACTGCCAACAGCACCATAAAGAATATGTTTGATGCCTTACTGCGTGTAAGCGATATGAAGTGAGCTGCTATCGGACTCACTGCTATGGTCAGCATGTATATCAGTACGTTGAACTCCTGTGGTAGAATCACTAGACATGTTGTTGTGTAGAGTGCTGTGATTATCAAACTGGCATATATCTGTCGCACGCGTACCTTATCCATATAACTGGTAATCCAGAAGTGTATGGATCCTACGAAAAATAGAACTACCAGCAATCCAAGGTATATCATTTGCGATAGATTCAGCGTATTATAGTCGGGTGTCCATTGCAGTTGGGTAAAGTGGTCAAAATATGCCAGCACCAGCATAGGGTGCATAGGATCTTGGAACAGCAAATATCCTGCATACAACCAATATGGCGTAATCAGTCCGATAAGCGATGCAAGAAACGAGCGGAAACCCAAAGAGTAAATAGTGGTGACCATCAATAGCCATACTAGCGGTGCAAACAGCAGGTAGTACGGTTCAAGCAGACTTGCCATACTAATCAGCGCAAATATGTAGAATGTGATGCCTTTCGAATCGGTGTCTTGATAAGATGAAAAGAGTAGTAGCAGTATCAGTACCGAAGATAGTTGGATGATACCTCCTGATATAGATGGAAACAGCCATACTGTAATACACGTCAGCAGAATATATGCTGCTGTAACAGAACGGCTGTATATACGTATCAACATGTTGATGTTGTTCAGGTAGAACATAGCATATACTGATGCAAAGAAACACGCTAACTGTATCCACCAGTTGTGTTGTGTCAGTCCTGCCAACAGCCATACGCCGACACCATATATTATGGTTATCGGCAGTGTCTTTCTACTTTCGGCTATTATGTTCTGTATACGCTTTCTACTCATTTCCTACCTCTAACTTTCCAATTCTTTAAAGGTCTGCACCTATGTCGCGACGGAAATACTTGTCGGTAAACTGTATCTTCTGGGCTTCTTCGAATGATTTCTGTAGTGCCTCGGCTTTGTCCTTACCATATGATGATACTGCGATGACGCGTCCACCTGCAGTTACTACCTGACCATCCTTTAGTGCTGTACCACTGTGGAATACTATCGATCCCTCAACGTTCTCTATGCCTGTGATGGGATAACCCTTCTTGTATTCCTGTGGATAACCACCGCTTACCAGCATTACGCATACTGCTGCACGCTCATCAAATTCTATGTTACGCTGGTCTAGATTACCTTCGGCCACGCCCTCAAACAGGTCTACGATATCGCTCTTCAGTCGCAGCATCACACTCTCTGTCTCAGGGTCGCCCATACGACAGTTGTACTCGATTACGTATGGCTCTGGCTCCTTGCTAGGAGTATTTGTGCGGTTGATAAGTCCGAAAAATATGAATCCCTTGTAGTCGATGCCGTCAGCAGCTAGTCCTTCTACAGTCGGACGGATGATGCGGTCTTCTACCTTCTGCATCCACTCCTTTGTGGCAAATGGTACTGGACTTACACTACCCATACCGCCTGTGTTCAAACCTGTGTCGTGCTCGCCAATACGCTTGTAGTCCTTAGCCTCAGGCAGAATCTTATAGTTGGTACCATCAGTCAGTACAAATACAGAACACTCGATGCCGCTCATAAACTCCTCGATGACTACACGGCTTGAAGCATTTCCGAACATACCGCCCAACATCTCTTTCAGTTCCTTTTTAGCCTCGTCGAGGGTTGGCAGTATCAGTACACCCTTACCAGCACACAGGCCATCGGCCTTAAGTACGTAGGGGGCCTCAAGTGTCTCAAGGAACTTTAAACCTTCCTCCAGGTGCTCGCCGTCAAAGGTCTGATAGCGGGCTGTTGGGATGTTATGGCGCTGCATAAAAGCCTTGGCAAAATCCTTTGAGCCTTCGAGTACGGCACCTGCCTTTGAAGGTCCGATTACAGGTACATTCTTAGTGCGCTCATCAGCCTTCAACTCGTCGTAGATACCCTTTACCAATGGATCTTCAGGACCTACAACCACCATGTTGATGCCTTTCTCTACTACAAATGCCTTGATGGCCTCAAAGTCGTCGGCTTTCATTGCTACATTCTCTGCTAAAGCAGAGCTACCAGAGGTCGAGCGCTCACCGCAGTTGCCTGTTCCGGCATTACCTGGGGCAATATAGAGTTTCTCACACTTGCTGCTCTGAGCAATTTTCCAAGCGAGGGCGTGCTCGCGGCCGCCACTTCCTAACAAAAGAATTTTCATCTTAATTATCAATTGTCAATTATCAATTATTTCAAGTAGTCCTCAAAATACTGGGTGATGCGTTCGTGCAGGTGTACGCTAGCGTGGCCCATCATGTTGTGTCCCTCTCCGGGGTAGGCAAAGAAGTCGGGCTGTGTGCCGGCCTTTACACAAGCATCGAGGAACGACAGACAGTTCTGTGGAACCACCGTAGGGTCGTTATATCCCGTGATAATCTGCAACTTGCCCTTCAGGTTCTTGGCCTTGTCGATGAGGCTGCTTTTGGCATATCCCTCGGGGTTGTCCTCCGGGGTACCCATATAGCGCTCGCCATACATTACCTCATACCACTTCCAGTCGATCACTGGTCCGCCGGCCACGGCAACCTTGAAAACATCGGGATAGTTGGTCATCAGCGATATAGTCATAAATCCGCCGAAGCTCCAACCGTGCACACCCAGTCGGTTCATATCTATGTAGGGCAGAGTGCGCAGATAGTCCACACCTTTCATCTGGTCCAGCATCTCTATCTGTCCCAACTGGTGCCATGTGGCCTGTTCAAAGTCGCGTCCGCGGTTTTCCGATCCGCGATTGTCGAGTATGAACACGATGTAACCCTTCTGTGCCATATATGTCTCCCACGAGCGACTGGCCCAGTGCCACGAAGCATCTACATTGTGGGCATGGGGACCGCCGTAGACATATACTACTGTAGGATATTTCTTGGTTGCATCAAAGTCGTGTGGCTTCACCATTCTATAATATAAGTCAGTGATTCCGTCAGCAGCCTTGATACTTCCGTTTTCGTAGATGGGTTGCTGATACTCTTTCCATGGGTCGGAAGCTGTCAGCAGGGTGATTGGAGATGGCTTGTGGGGGTTGGTCAACTCGATTACGTTGGGGACGGTTGGTTCTTGGCGCTGGTCGGTCATCAGTGCGCCTGATGCCGACAGCGTAGCACGGTGTACACCCTTACCGTTGTCAAGCAGTGTACGCTTGCCGTTGGCTATGTTCACTGCCCAGATGTTGCGCTGTAGTGGATTCTGCTCGTTTGACGCGATGATTACTGTCTTGTCTTTCTGATTGAATCCCAGCACGTCCATCACTACCCACTCGCCCTTAGTCAACTGCTTCAACTGCTTGCCGCTCTTGTCCATCAGGTACAGATGGTTATAACCGTCCTTCTCGCTCTGCATCAGGAACTTCTGTGCGTCCCATGGCAGGAATACGATAGGGTTCTGAGGCTCTACGTATTTGGGCGATGTCTCGCGGTTCAACTCGGCTATCCTCTCGCCCGATGTGGCATCGTATGATACCAGTCGACAGTCGTTCTGCTTGCGGTTCAACTCAAACATGTAGATGGTCTTCGAATCAGGGCTCCAGGCGATATTCGTGAAGTAGCGGTCGGTTGGATCACCAGCCTGCAGATATACGGTCTTGCCGCTCTTCAGGTCGAACACACCTACGGTCACCTTATGACTGGTCATACCGGCCATGGGGTATTTGTCTGGTTCGTGTGTGGCCTCGCGGGGATAGATGTTCACCTGCGGATAGTCTTGAACCATGCTCTGGTCCATACGATAGAATGCCAGACGCAGTCCGTCGGGACTCCAGAAAGTGCCTTTCTTGATGCCGAACTCATTGCGGTGTACGCTCTGTCCGTACACTATTTCGCGACTGCCGTCGGTGCTCAGCTGGTGCTTCTTGCCCTGACCGTCAACTACATACAGTTGGTTGTTCTCTACCCAAGCAGTGGCGCGCGATGCAGCACACCAGTCGTAGGCCTGCTGCCCTGCTATGCTGTCCTGCCATATTATCTTCTTGGCATTGAAGTCGAGCAGAATTACTGACTTCATGTTACCCAGCATCACCAATGACTGGTTGGGGTAGGGGAATGTGGCGTTCATCAGGTGGCGCACGTATGTCTCGTCGTTGCTACCAGCCCATGTGTTTATCTCGTCAAGTGTGAACAACTTTGTCTTCTTGCCTGTCTTGGTGTCGATGGTGTAACACTCCTCCACGTCGGTCTGTACCAGTTTCTCGCCCCACCATGTCAGCCACATCGTCTGTGGGCGCAGATTGGCGAAGTTGGTACCGCCGAAGTTAAGGTCCTCAAGTGTGAAGAGTTTATTCTGTGCACTCATCGTTGTAGCACTTAGCATCATGGCCGCTGCGGCCAGCATTAGTTTAATCCTCATCATCGTCGAATCTCTTTTTCTTGCCGAAGTCCTTACCGAACTCTCTCTTGCCGCCGCGCTTAAAGTCCTTGCGGTCCTTGCCCTTGCCGCCGAAGTCCTTCTTTCCACCGAACTCCTTGCGATCCTTGCGCTCTTTACGGTCCTTGCCGCTACGGTCAAAACTCTCGTGACCGCCACGGTTCTTACCCAGGTCGTGACGGTGGAATGTAAAGCTCAGTATGTCTGCTTCTTCGTTCTCTTCCTTCTCTTCCAGACGCTTCTTAAACTCACGCTCCTTCTTAAAGCGATGCTTCTCGGCCATCTGGCGCTTCTCCTCTTCGGTCTTTACGATACCGCCCTCTGATCGGAAGTCCTTCAGTTTGCCGTCAAACATCTGGTACTTGCGGAACTCGCACTCCAGACTGCCGTTGTATAGAGGAATCTTGATGCTTGGCTTCAGACCGATCTGGTCGAAGCACTCCTCGCGGTAGCTCAGTATCCAGGCATCGTTGCCCTTAAACTGGTGCTTCAGTCGCTCGCCTATCATCTTGTATGTGCCTAGCAGGTCGGGTGTTGAGATACGCTCTCCGTAGGGTGGGTTGGATATGATGATACTCTTGTTGGCGGGTTGTGTAAAGTTCTTAAAATCCTGCTGCTCTATGGTGATAATGTCGCTCAGTCCTGCAGCCTTCACGTTCATGCGGGCTGTGTTAACTGCTTTCATATCTATATCGTAACCATATATCTTGTGCTTAAACTCGCGCTCCTGACTCTCGTCGTTGTAAATCTCGTCGAACAGGTCGGCATCAAAGTCGGGCCACTTCTCGAATGCAAACTCCTTTCGGAATAGTCCCGGCGCCATGTTCTTTGCTATCAGAGCTGCCTCGATAAGCAGAGTACCGCTACCACACATCGGGTCGATGAAGTCGGTGTCGGCCTGCCATCCGCTCAGCAGTATCATACCAGCTGCCAGCACCTCGTTCAGTGGTGCCTCTACACTCTCCTGACGGTATCCGCGACGATGCAGACTCTCGCCACTTGAGTCCAAACTTAGTGTGCACTTGTCTTCGGCAATGTGTATGTTAAGTCGTATGTCGGGGTTGGCTACCGAAATGTTCGGACGTTTGCCAGTCTTCTCACGGAACTGGTCCACGATAGCATCCTTTACCTTATAAGATACAAACTTGGAGTGACGGAATTCTTCTGAGAATACCACCGAATCTACAGTGAAGGTCTTGTCGGTTCCCAAAAATTCCGTCCAGTCAATCTTCTTGATTTCCTCATAAACATCATCAGCGCTTTTTGCTTTGAAATGGCGTATAGGCTTCAGAATTCTGATAGCCGTGTGCAACTGAAAGTTTGCACGATACATCATTTCCTTATCACCCGTAAACGAAACCATTCGTCTACCGATTACCACATCATTAGCCCCCAGTTGGGTCAGCTCTTTCGCCAGTACAGGTTCCAGTCCCATAAACGTTTTGGCGATCAATTCGTACTTTTGTTCCATTACATTAAGTTTACAGGGTGCAAAGTTAACTCAAATTCGGCTAAAAATGCACTTTTTTACTGTTAATCTAACAAAAAATCTTTGATTTTATTAAAAATCACACAAAAAATGTCGTTTTTCCAAATTATTTAGTTACTTTTGCCCTCGTCAATTCTTAAAACCAAATGTATTATAGTATATTACTATATATCCAAGGCGAGAACGCTTATCTCATACCGACGCTGTGGGCTATCGGCGTCGTATTGTTCTTTTTCTTGTTTGTCTCCATCTTTGTTCAGCGCCGCGCAGGGTCGCGACTGAAGAATGAACTTGTGGAGCTGGAGAAGGTGAAGCAGAACAATGTTGAGTATGAGTTCGTGCTTAAGGCTATGCGTCTTTGTACATGGCACATCGACGTCCCTACTCAGATGCTGACTATCGATGCCGACTATCGTGATGACAAGGGGGACTTAGTGTCGATACCTGAGGTCCCGCTGTCGGATATGACCGATGCTGTTGAGAAGTCAGACCGCGAGCGTGTACGTCTGGCCATAGAGAATATATGTACAGGTCGTTCTACCAGCTATCATGAGGTATATCGTGTCTTGTCCGGAAAAGCTGGTATGACCTATTGGGAAGAGAGTTATGGAACCATTGCTTCGCGCGATGAAGAGGGAAATCCTAAGAAGATTGTGTGTACCTCTATGCGTATCGATGCCCAGAAGGAGATGGAGTCGGCTCTTATCACAGCCCGTAACAAGGCTGAAGAGAGTGACCGACTTAAGACTGCTTTCTTGGCTAATATGGGTCATGAGATTCGTACCCCGCTCAACGCCATCGTGGGCTTTGCCGACTTGTTGCCGGTTGTAGAGAGTGAAGAAGATCGCAATCAACTTATCTCTGAGATACAGAAGAACAATTACAAGTTGCTCAATATTATTGATGGCTTGGTAAGTATGTCGAAGGTTGAGGCCGAGGCCAAGAGTCTGGTTAAACAGCAGGTTGACTTGGTTCCTGTTTTGCGCGAGGTCGCCGATTCGTTCTCACCTATGGTCGATCCGTCACAGGTGGTGCTTGCTACCCAGTTCCCCATCAGCGAACTTATGCTTACTACTGATATCGGCAAGGTGAAGGAGATAGTTGCCAATCTTATGCAGAACGCAATTAAGTTCACCGCCTCTGGTTCTATCACCCTTGGTTTCGACTTACCTCATGGCGAGAAGTTCACACTGTGGGTACTCGATACAGGTAAGGGTATTGCACAGGAAGATCAGCAGCGCATCTTCGAACGATTTGTCAAGGTGGATGAGTATATCCCCGGCACAGGTCTGGGATTGTCGGTTGCCAAGAGCCATGCCGAGAGTCTTGGTGGTTCTATCGGTGTCGATTCTGTCCTTGGCGAGGGTTCGCGCTTCTGGGTAGAACTGCCCCTCCGTTAGTTTTTTTCTTTTGATATGCAACTTTTTTCTATCCTGTCACGTCAAACGGATAGAAAATGTTTAATCTTTAATGTTTAATGTTTAATGTTTAATGTTTAATGTTTAATGTTTAATGTTTAATGAAGAATATTGTTTTTTTTGTTTTCGCTTTAGTGCTTGCCTCGTGCAGTTGTGGTAACAGTGTACGTGACCTCGGAGTAAAACTCAGTGGTGAGAAGTCTTCCGAATATCGCAATCTTCGCGGTTTCGAACGTATTCAGGTCAATGGTTCGCCAACCGTATATTTCGACCAGGCCGACTCCTTCTCTGTATTAGTAAAGGGACCGAAAGAACTTGTTGAGAATATCATTACCGAAGTCGATGGCAGTACCCTTAGCATTCGTAATCGTGGCAAGATAGGCATGTTCAATGTCTCTTTTGGCAATAGCGATAATGATCTGGCCATCTATGTGTGTGGTCCCGACCTGATTGGCGTTACTCTCAGCGGATCGGGTGATTTTATTAGTCGCTACCCTGTAGACACAGACAATCTCAGCATCCAACTCAAAGGTTCGGGTAATATAGAGTTTAATAGCATCATCTGCGACCGTTGCAATGCTGAGGTGGTAGGTTCGGGCGATTTGGATATCAAACAGCTTGATGCTCAGTACACCGATGCTGCACTCACTGGTTCGGGCGACTTGGATATCCGTCAGAAGAATGTTGCTGCTACCCGTTTGGTACTTCGTGGTTCTGGCGATATTGATGTTAATTTCCTGGAAGGATGTGGCTCGGTAGATGCCGAACTTGCAGGCTCAGGCGATATTACGTTGAAAGGTGTGGTAACAATCCTGAACAAAAGTAAGCGTGGCTCGGGTGATATCAACACCGGTAGTCTGCGGATTAGGTAAATAAAACCTAAATATATAGCTAAAGTTTTCCAGTTTCGCTAAAAATGTGTACCTTTGCAGCGCATTTCGATATAAATGCGTTTAGGGATAATTAAGTTAGATTGGAAAGATGAAATTTGCAATTATAGCTGCTGGCGAGGGATCACGATTGGTGCAGGAGGGTGTTTCTGCCCCCAAACCACTGGTTAAGGTGGGCGGAGAACACTTGATTGACCGACTGATACGTGTGTTTGTTGACTGTGGTGCCAGCGAGATATGTGTAATATGTAATGAGCAGATGACGGCTGTGGCTGAACACCTGCAGGAGATTCAGGCCGCTGGTCGTGTGCCGCTTAAATACTTAGTGAAAAGCACACCAAGTTCGATGCATAGTGCATGGGAACTGAGCCGGTGGTTGAAGGACGAACCGTTTGTGCTTACTACAGTCGATACGATATTCCTCGAAAAGGAATTTAGAACGTATGTCAAAACGTTTGAATTGTTAGCCGAATTTGGTGATCTGGACGGATTGATGGGGGTTACAGACTATATCGATGACGAGAAACCGCTGTATGTATCAATCAACGATGCTCGTACGATAACGGGATTCTTGGACACATGCGATGATCCACAGAATATCAGTGGTGGTATTTACGGTCTTACACCGAAAGCCATCCCAGTGCTTCAGCGCTGTATAGAGCGTGGCGAAAGTAGAATGCGTAACTTCCAGCGTGCGCTGGTTAACGAGGGCTTGCTTCTCAAAGCGTATTCTTTCAGCAAAGTGCTGGATATCGACCACGCGAGCGATATTCAAAAAGCGGAAGAGTTTTTGAAAATGTAAAAATTAAAAAATGTAAAAATTGAAAATTCTAAAATTCAAGAATTGAAAATCTTATTAATACAACGTGCGGAGAGGTTCTCGCCTAATTCGGTTGAGAAGGACAAGGCGATACTGGAGTCGGTAGGTGCGCGACTTCTTGCGGCTGGACATGAGTCGGAGATGGTGAGCGAAGAATCGCCATTCTGTACCGAAGGCTATGACTGCATCTTTACCATGGGGCGACTGCCTGAGACATTGGAAAAACTGAAAGGATTAAACGCAATAAACTCATCTCAAGGTATATCTAATTGTGCCAGGTGTAGACTGGAAGAGATAATGCTACAGACTGGCACCCCCATGCCACCCCACGAGGGCAACCATGGCTACTGGTTGAAGCGTGGCGATGCCGCCGCACAGTGTAAAGGTGATGTGCAGTTTGCCGCTACCTCCGCAGAGCTGGACGCCAAGATAGCAGCATTCAAGCAGCGTGGTATTACGGCCTATACCGTCAGTGCCCACGTGCCTGGCGATCTGGTTAAATTCTATGGCGTAGCTGGTACAGGCTTCTTCCGCTACTACTATCCCACAGACGATGGCGAGTCGAAGTTCGGCGATGAGCAGCGTAATGGATCTGCGCATCACTATCCGTTTGATGTGGCAGCATTGCAGCACTCTGCCGATACATTGGCTGAGGCTGTAGGCATAAAGGTATATGGTGGCGACTGCATCATCCGCGAGGATGGCAGCTACTGCGTGATAGATTTCAACGACTGGCCCAGCTTTTCACGCTGCCGCGACGAAGCCGCCATAGCGATTGCATCGCTAATTAAACATTAGACATCTTACATCTTACATCTTACATCTTACATCATACATCATACATCAAACATCATACATCAAATGGCAACATTTAAGGAATTATTGAAATTATCATTTAAATCAGAAGATACTGAAGAGTGGTTGGATGTGCATTTCACCCGTCCCATCGGACTGGTGTTTGCGTTGTTGTGGAATAAGTTTGATATTCACCCCAACGTGATAACCATCGTATCGATATTCTTGGGCGTGGGGGCTGGTTGGATGTTCCACTATACCGATATTATGCATAACATCTGCGGCGTGCTCCTGTTGATGTTTGCCAATTTCTGCGACTCAACCGACGGTCAGATGGCACGTATCACAGGTAAGAAAACCCTGATAGGACGTATGCTCGACGGATTCTCGGGCGACTTGTGGTTTACAAGTATTTATTTGGGTATAGTGTTCCGTTTGTGGAATCAGAACATCCCTGGCACCGAAATACAGTGGGGCATCTGGGGATTGGTGCTGTGTGCTATTGCTGGAATAATGCTGCACTCAAAACAGAGTTCACTGGCCGACTATTATCGTCAGATACACTTGTTCTTCCTGTTGGGTAAGGATGGTAGTGAACTTGATAATTACAAGCAACAGCGTGCTACATACGAAGGACTGCCTAAGAGTCAGTTCCTCGCGCGCGTGTTCTATTATAATTATGCTAACTACTGCAAGAGTCAGGAGCAGCGCACACCTGAGTTCCAGAAATTCTTTGCACGTTGGAAACAGAATCCATCAGACGAGATACGTGAAAAACTGCTTGCTGGCAGTCGTCCACTGATGAAGTACACCAACCTACTGACATTCAATACCCGTGCTATCACCATCTACGTGACCTGTCTGTTGGATTGTCCTTGGGTTTACCCTCTCATTGAGATAACAGTGTTCCAGGCCATGTACATCTACATGCACCGCACCCATGAGACCCTATGCGCCCAATTATAATTTTTACATTGTTTAATTTTTACATTTTTACATTGCATAATGGTTAAGGGTTACATATTCGATTACGGCGGCACGCTTGACACTGGTGGACAGCACTGGGGCAAGGTGATTTGGCATGCTTACGAGCACCAACAGGTACCTGTGAACGAGGAACAGTTTCGTGAGGCTTACGTACACGCCGAGCGTACTTTGGGCAAGAATCCTATTATCAAGCCGGACTTCACCTTCTATAAAACGATAGAGACTAAGATTCGTATCCAGTTGGAATACCTGCAGCAACAAGCCCCTCTCTCCCCTCTTACCTCTTACCTCTTACCTCTTACTTCTTACCTCTATTCTCTCACCTGCGAGGAGACAGCACGCAGTCGTGAAGTTCTGCTGCAACTTAAACAGCATTACCCCATGGTGCTGGTAAGCAATTTTTATGGCAATATTGCTACCGTGTTGAAGGAATTTAAACTCGATGGCATATTCGGTTCCATCATTGAAAGTGCTGTTGTGGGTGTTCGTAAACCCAATCCGCTGATATTCACACTAGGTGTAGAGGCATTGCATCTTAATCCCGAAGAGGTAGTTGTTGTAGGCGACAGCATGGACAAAGATATCATCCCTGCCAGCAAGGCTGGATGCCACACTATATGGTTTAAGGGCGAGGGTTGGACCAACGATCCTGTTGATGAGAGTGCGGCAGATTATGTTATAACGGCACTCAATCAGATTATAGACTTAATATAATAGAGATGAACAGAAGGATAACACTCTTGTTTAGTTTGATGCTGATGACCCTGAGCGTATGGGCACAGCATGTAATTACCGGTCAGATAGTCGATGCTAAGACCGGTGAGCCTATCCCGTTTGCCAGTGCCCAGTATATGGGACACGGAGTAGGCGTGGCATCTGATATAGATGGAAACTTTACTATCGCCCGTCATAACGGTTGGGCGCTCACGTTTTCGTCGGTAGGATATGTATCTCACACAGTGCAGATAAACTCGGGTATTAAGAGCACTATTAAGATTGCGCTGAAGACCGACACCAAGATGCTTAAGGAGGTGACAGTCAAGACTAAGCGTAGCCGGTATAGTCGTAAGAACAACCCTGCGGTCGAGATGATGAAGAAGGTGATTGCCGCTAAGAAACAGACTAATCTGGATAATCGCGACTACTACCAGTACAACAAGTATCAGAAACTGACCCTGGCGCTGAATGATTTCCGTCCGGAGATACTCGACTCGCCAAAGTACAAGAAGAAACAATGGCTCATCGACCAGATAGAGGCTTGCCCGTATAACAACAAACTCATCCTGCCCGTCAGTGTTAATGAGACAGTCTCACAGAAGATATATCGTAAGAAACCGCATGATGAGAAAACTATCATCAAGGGCATCAATACCCAGGGTATCAACGATCTGTTCCAGACGGGCGATATACTTAACACTGTGATGAAAGAGGTGTTCACCGATGTGAACATCTACGATGACCAGATACGTATGTTGCAGTATCCTTTTACGTCGCCTATCGGCAAGGATGCAATCGGATTCTACCGTTATTATATCGAGGATACACTGATGGTTGATAAGGAACTGTGCTATCACCTTCACTTCCTGCCCAACAACCAACAGGACTTTGGTTTCCGTGGCGACCTGTATATCTTGGCCGACAGCAGTTGGCAGGTTAAGCGTTGCGAGATGACTATTCCAAAGAAGAGTGATGTAAACTGGGTTGAGAACATGCAGGTGGTGCAGGAGTTTACGCAGTTGCCCGACGGCGATTGGGTGCTGAGCGTTGACGACCTGTTCACCGAGATAAAACTTGCCAGTTTCTTACAGCAGTTTGCTGTTATTCGAAACACTCGTATCAATGATTATGCCTTCGATGAACTTCCGAAACAGTTGTTCAAGGGCTCTAAAAAGGAGGTTAAGGATGTTAATGCGATGATGCGAAGCGATGAGTTTTGGAACCAGTATCGACAGGTGGAACTCACCAAGAGCGAGAGTTCTATGGGCGACTTCGTGAGCAATCTGCAGAATATCAAGGGCTTCAAGTACATCATCTTCGGACTGAAGGCACTTGTTGAGAACTTTGTTGAGACAGGTACCAAGAATCACCCCAGCAAGGTGGATATCGGTCCTATCAACACTATGATTACCAAGAATATCATCGACGGTATCCGTACACGTATCTCAGCCCAGACCACAGCCAACCTCGATTCCAATTTCTTTATGCGTGGCTATGTGGCCCGTGGATGGGACTCGAAAAAGTGGTATTACAAGGGCGATGTGATATGGTCGTTCAACAAGAAGGAATATCTGCCTCGCGAGTTCCCGCAGCGCACACTCACCTTCTCGTCAACATACGATGTGATGTCACCGTCGGATAAGTTCCTTCGTACCGATAAGGATAATGTGTTTACGGCCTTTAAGTGGTCTAAGGTCGATAAGATGATGTTCTACAATCGTCAGTCCATCACGTTTGAGCGCGAGGAAGACTGGGGATTCCGTACTACTCTCTCGGCCAAAGTTGAGGAGAACGAGGCATGTGGCAATCTCTACTTCATACCTATGTCGCAACCTGCCGACCGCAGTCTGTGGACCAACTGGTCAAATCCTGCTATGCCAGGCACTACTGGTCAGACAGAAGTGCCCAGTCAGAAGATCCGGACCACGGAACTGCGCGCCGAACTGCGCTTTGCACCTGGTCAGACCTTTATCAACACTAAACAGCGCCGACTGCCCATCAATCTCGATGCACCTGTGTTCACCGTGAGTCATACACTGGGACTCAGGGGTGTGCTTGGCGGACAGTATAGCTACAACTACACCGAAGCCTCTATATACAAGCGCTTCTGGCTTAATTCATGGGGTAAGATGGACTGGAAGATCAAGGGCGGAATAGAGTGGGAGAAAGTACCGTTCCCGCTGCTCATCATGCCCGAGACCAACCTTTCGTATATCGTACAGGACTATACCTTCGAGGCAATTAATAATATGGAGTTCCCCACCGACCGTTTCCTTTCTGCCCAAATTAACTGGGACATGAACGGTAAGATACTCAACCGTATACCACTAATCCGCAAACTTAAGTGGCGCGAGTGGATAGGTTTCCGTGTGCTGTGGGGCGAATTGTCGGATAAGAACAATCCGTACAAGGATCATAACATTGGCAATCCGATAGTGATGTACTTCCCCGACGGTTGTTATGTCATCGATTCCAAGCGTCCCTATATGGAACTCTCACTCGGTCTGCACAATATCTTCAAGATTGTTCACGTGGAGTACGTGCGCCGGTTAAACTATAACGAGTTGCCTACTGCACATAAGCACGGCTTCAGGTTTATGGTTCGTGCCACGTTCTGAAATAAATTAAAGTAAGGCTGTCATCACGACAGCCTTACTTCACAACTTTAACTAACTTATTATCAACTATTCATTACTCGTTTCTGATTTTTACGGTGCAAAGATACGAAGAAAAATGCTCGAAATCAACACCTTGTAATGAAAAAATACACGTAAACGTTTGCAAATTTCAAAAAAAGATGTAACTTTGCAACGTCGCATTTTTGCTAATATTATTATGGCTACAAATAAACGTCGCACATCGTTGAAAGACCTTGCACAGGAACTGGGTGTAAGCATAGCTACTGTGAGCAGGGCTTTGCGCAATTCTCCTGAGATTGGTCGTGAGATGCAGGAAAAAGTAAAGGCACTTGCCAAGAAGATGAATTACCGTCCGAACCCCTTTGCACAGAGTCTCCGCAAAGAGGCTCCGAGGGTTATCGGTGTGGTTGTGCCCAATCTTGTCACTCACTACTATGCTGCAGTGCTTGATGGTATTGAGGATGAGGCCCGCAAAGCAGGCTACTCTGTCATCAGTACCAACACTCACGAAGATAGTGAAATCGAGGTGAAGGCCATCGATAACTTTATCTCACTCCACGTCGAGGGAATCATTGCCTGTCTGGCCCAGAACACTCGGGATTATAGTCACTTTATCGAGTTGTCCGATATGTCCATACCTTTGGTATTCTTCGGTCGTACCTGTCTGACCGACAGGTTCTCATGCGTTACTGCCAATGGTGATGTGGCTGCTCAGGAGGCTACCCAGCATCTGATTGATACTGGTAGTCGTAGGATTGCCTTTATCGGCGGTCCTAATCATTTGGATATGGTGATACGTCGCAAGCACGGCTACCTTGAGGCTCTGCGCGAAAACCGTATCCCTATCGACCGCGATCTGGTGGTGTGCGAGAAGATTGACTATGAGTGGGCGCTCGAAGCCACCACACGTCTGTTGCAGATGGAGAATCGTCCTGATGCCATCCTCGCTTTCAACGATATCATCACCTTTGCTGCGTTCACTGCTATCAAACAGGAGGGACTGCGCATACCCGAGGATGTGGCGCTGATAGGTTTTACTGATGATGTACATGCAGGATATGTCACCCCACAACTTTCGGCCATCGTCGACCAGAGTAATGAGATGGGTATGGAGGCCTGCCGCCTGTTGCTCAAGACGATAAACGGAGATACTAAGATTTACAAGAAAATAGTGCCGCAGAAACTTGTGATACGCGAGACTTCGGCCAAGAAATAAAGACCTGAAAATATGAAAATAAGAAATCTAATAACCTCAGTCATCTGTTTTATATGTCTCACTGCCAGTGCTGCTACTGCGGTGATTCCGGATATGAAATTCCGTAGGTTGGACGCGCGCGACGGACTGTCCAATTCGCAGATAAACTATATGTTCCAGGATTCGCGCGGATTTATCTGGATAGGAACCAGTTACGGACTCAACCGTTACGATGGCTACCGCTTCCGCACGTATTACTCTAATCCTAGTGACACGACAACCCTGCGCAACAATTATGTTGACCAGATATGGGAGGATAACGAAGGAAAACTTTGGTTGAAACAGGGTATGAACTACAGTGTGTTCGACCCTGTGACCGAGAAGGTGAACCGTAATCCTACCACCATCCTGTCAAAGTGGGGCATCAAGGGTGGTATCGACCGATTCTATATTGACTCGCAGAAACGGTTTTGGGTTAAGACCTACGATGAGGGCCTTTACTGCTACAATCCGCGAAAGAAGACTTACAAACTGATTAAGTACGGCTACGAGGAAAACCTGATTTCTAAGGAATACTACTTCTCCAACTTTGCTGAGTGGAACGACAAACTGCTGGTGACATCCAGCAATGGCGACCTGATGGCTATCGACGGTGAGCACGGCAAGGTTCTGTGGAAGGATGATTTCATGAAGAACAATGGTGGACAACTTAATCAGTCATATTATTGCTATGTCGACAAGCACAGCAACTACTGGGTACTCACCACTGGAAATATCTTCGTGTTCGACCAGAAGGAAAAGGTATGGTACAAGAGCCTCAACGCTTATCTGGCAAGTCTTGAGATAGCTCCGCTGCCCGACGGTATGCAGGCATGGGACGTGTGTATGGACCATCGCGGATGGATATGGCTCGCTACCGACCATCAGGGTATCTACGTTATTGATATCAAGAATAAGAATGTTAAGAACTTTGTAAACAATAAGTTTGATGCTACATCTCTAAGCGAGGATACACAGAAGAGACTGATGCTCGACAAGATGGGTAACATGTGGATAGCCTGCTATCGCAATGGCTTGAACCAGTATATCGAGAAACTCTTGGGTTTCAGTACAATGGAACTTGGCGATGTCAACACTACCACCGTCGATGCAGCGGGCAACTACTGGTTTGGTACCGACAACCGTGGTATCATCCGTTACGATCGCAACACAGGTGAGACTACCCTCATCAATCATGAGCGCAATGGTATAGCATCTGATATCATGGTGTCTTGCTATGGTGCCAAGGATGGCTCGGTATGGTTTGGTACTTACAATGGTGGACTGATTCACATATCCAACGGACAGGTGAAAAATTACACCATGGCCAATACCGATGGCGAGTTGCTTAATAATAACGTGTGGTCGGTCACCGAGGATAAATGGGGTAATATCTGGCTTGGTACGCTGGGTAGCGGTATCCAGAAACTAACACCCAAGACAGGAAAGTTCCAGACGTTCAATTCTCACAATTCGTCCCTGCCCGAGGACTTCATGACTCAGGCCAGTTGGACTAAGAAGGGATGGCTGATGATAGGTCACTCGCAGTACTACTCGCTGATAAATCCTCTAAACGGTAAGATTGCCAATATGGTAATACCTACCATCGAAGGTCAGACTGCTGCTATGGCTAGCACCACCTGTGTGTTGGAGGATAGTCGCGGACTGGTTTGGCATGGTTCTACGGCAGGCTGTTGTGTGGTCGACTGGAAGACCAACAAGCAGACCATGCTCGATATGAACTCTGGTTTGTTGGGCTCTAGCGTGGTTGGTCTGGCTGAGGATAAGCTTCATAATATGTGGATTATCACCGAGCATGGTGTGTCTAATGTGGTTCCTAAGAAGGACGAACAGGGCAACTGGACCTTCACCGTGCGCAGTTTCAGCAGCAAGGATGGACTGCAGCAGGGACCTTACAATCAGCGCTCAGTATCTGTTACTCCCGATGGACTGGTTCTCATCGGTGGAGTAGGGGGCGTGGATATCATCAATCCCCAACTAGTTACCAGTGTTGACAACAACGAGACACCACTCTTCAGCGGACTAAAACTGTTTGGTCAGCAGATGGGTATCGGTGATACATACGATGGTCGTGTGATACTCGAAGAAGACCTGAACTATAGTCACGAACTGGTACTGCGATACTACGAGAGTCAGTTCACTATCCAATTGGCAACCGACAAGGGCGAGATGCATAATACATCACGTTTCGTTTACCAACTTGAAGGTTTCAGTGACAGGTGGATTACCACCGAGGCTAACGATCCTAACATCACCTATATGTCGCTGCATCATGGCGATTATGTGCTCCATGTACGTATGCTCAACGAGGACGGAACCATCGGTAAAAACGAGGCTGTGCTTTATATCACCATCACTCCGCCATTGCTCCGCAACCGTTGGATCATGATTCTCTTCCTTGCTCTTATTGCCATTGGCATCTTCCTGTGGCGCAGAATGTTCCTGAAACGACAGGCCGAGAAGACCGAGCGCGACTATCTGCGTATGGAGGTGATGAAAAAACAGTGGATGGCTGAGATGCGTGCCGAGTTGCAGCAGCAACAGGAGAGCGACCAGAAGGCTCAGGCCGAAGAACTGTATAATGATGCTTGGAGCATAGAGGAGACAGTGAAGAAACCGATCGACTTGCAGCACTTCATGAAGGAACAGTGTGCTCTGTTCAAGGCGCCTCTTGGCAAACATGTCAAGTTCTCGTTCTTCCCGTTGGCCAACGATCTTGTGGTTGAGTTCGACCACGACCAGATGGCACAGGCCGTACAGATGCTGCTCAACAGTTGCGCTCTGTTCTCACCCACAGATTGTAAGATCAAGGTGTTTGTCGACAAGACGTCAACATCTGGTTCTATCCGTATCTCAGATAATGGCGTAGGTCTGCCTGAGGGTGGCGAGGATCAGATATTCGATCCGATGGTTAGCGACGATGACTCTGGTCTGAGTCTGTTCTTCGTCAAGGCTATCGTCGAGATGCACGGTGGTACTATCACTGCCGAGAATAATCCTAGTGGTGGATCGATATTCACCATAACTCTGCCTGTCGACGAGGCTAAAGTCGAAGAGGCAGTGATGATGGATGAGGATGAGTAATTTAGATTTTAGAATTAAGAATTTAAAGTTTAAACAAACAATAACTAAGGTAATGAAACAAATTAAGATTTTGGTGCTTGCGCTGATGATGGCGGCCACGGCGATGGCTGCTGGGGTGCAGACTAGTGGAAATAGTGTAACTATCCGTCCTGATGGTGGTCAGGCTAAGGTTATCTGTCTTGAGGTGATGAATGATAACATCATCCGAGTTCGTGCTACTTCGAAGGATGCACTGCCTGTCAAGCCTACATCGCTGATGATTGTGCCACAGAGTGTTCCGGTAAAGGGCAGCTATAGTGTCACTGAGGAAGCAGACAATGTGGTGGTAAAGGCTAAGAATGTCAAGGCTGTGGTGTCAAAGGCCACTGGCGAGGTGACATTCTATGATGCCGCAGGAAAGCAATTGCTAAAAGAGGCAAAGGATGGTAAGAAGTTTTGGGACTTCACAGTTCCCGAGCGTGAACTGGGAATGAAGACTGGCTATACCGTGCCCGAGGAACAGAAACATGGTCTGTCATGGCAGATGAAGTTCGACTCGCCTGATGATGAGGCTTTCTACGGCTTAGGTCAGCACCAGAGCGAGGAGTTTAATATGAAAGGTAAGAACGAGGATTTGTTCCAGTATAATACTAAGGTGTCTATCCCGTTCGTACTGTCCAACAAGAACTACGGACTGCTGTGGGATAGCTACAGCTATTGCCGTTTTGGCAATCCCAACGACTATCTGCAGTTGAATCGTGCTTTCAAACTATACGACAAACAGGGTCGTGAGGGTCATCTCACAGGTACATACGTTGATGCCCGCGGCAAAAAACTGGTACGCGATGAGGACTCAATCTATTATGAGTATGGCACCCCCGAGAAGTCAGCCATCGCACTCAAAACCGATAATGGCGGCATCAAAAACTTCCCCAAGGAAATCAACCTGATGGGCGCCACCGTCACCTACGAAGGCTTCATCGCCCCCCTCTCTCAATTCTCAATTCTAAATTCTCAATTATACCAGTTCATCCTCTACTACTCCGGCTATGTAAAGGTATACATCGATGGCAAGGAGGTCGTACCAGAGCGTTGGCGTACTGCATGGAACCCTAATACTTATAAGTTCTCTACCGAGTTGCATAATGGCAAGCGTGTGCAGTTGCGCATAGAGTGGCGCCCCGATGGTGGTGAGGCTTATTGCGGTCTGCGCGTATCAGAACCACGCAACAAGACTGAGCGCGAACAACTCAGTGTTTGGAGCGAGATGGCTAAGGATATGGACTATTACTTCATCGCTGGCGAGAACCTCGACCAGGTCATCTCGGGTTATCGCACCCTTACTGGTAAGGCTTCGCTCTATCCTAAGTGGGTACTTGGTTTCTGGCAGAGTCGCGAGCGCTATAAGACTCAGGACGAAATCGAGGGCACCCTCGATGAGTTCCGCAAGCGTCATATCCCAATCGACAATATCGTACAGGACTGGAACTATTGGCCCGAGGACCAGTGGGGCTCGCATCAGTTCGAGGCTTCGCGCTATCCCAATCCCCAGCAGATGCTGGATAATGTTCACAAGATGCATGGTCGTTTCATGATCAGCGTATGGCCCAAGTTCTATTGCAACACCGATAACTACAAGGAACTCGATGCTAAGGGATGGATGTACATCCAGAGTCCCACCGACGATATCCACGACTGGGTAGGCCCCGGCTACACCAATGGCTTCTACGACGCCTACGACCCCGCCGCCCGCAAAATGTTCTGGAATCAGATGGACAAAGCCCTCTACACCGGCCTCTCACCTCTTACATCTAACATCTCACATCTTACATCTATGATTGACGCTTGGTGGATGGATGCTTCAGAGCCAAATGTCCGCGATTGTACCCCAATGTGGTATCGCAAGGCCCTCTCTGGCCCTACAGCTTTAGGCACATCTACTGAGTATTTCAATGCTTACAGTACTGTCAATGCCGATGCTATCTACAACGGTCAGCGCTCAGTATGGAAGGGTAAACTCAACGAGCCACGCGTATTCCTACTTACACGTAGCGGTTTCGCTGGCGAGCAGCGCTATTCTACTGCCACTTGGAGTGGTGATATCGGTACCCGTTGGGAGGATATGCGTGCCCAGATGACAGCCGGCCTCAACTATTCTATCTCAGGTATTCCTTTCTGGGGTATGGACCAGGGCGGATTCTGTGTAGAGAACCGTTATGTAGCTGCCCAACAGTTGTATGATCGTACCAAGGTAGAAAACGAAGACCTGAAGGAATGGCGCGAGTTGCAGACTCGTTGGAACCAGTTTGGCACCTTTATTCCTCTGTTCCGTTCGCATGGTCAGTGGCCTTTGCGCGAGATCTGGAACATCGCTCCCGATGATCACCCTGCTTATAAGTCATTCGTTTATTACGACAAGTTGCGCTACCGTCTCATGCCTTACCTCTATTCACTGGCAGGTTGGGCACATTTCAGGGACTACACCCTGATGCGTCCGTTGGTAATGGACTTCAACGGCGATAAGGAAGTTGAGAATATCGGCAATCAGTGGATGTTCGGCCCAGCCCTCATGGCTTGTCCCGTAGGCTACTACAAAGCCCGCAACCGCAGCGTCTACTTCCCCGCCCAGTCCGGTTGGTACAACCTCTACACCGGCGAATATACCGAAGGTGGTCAACGCTTAATCGTTGACGCACCTTATGAAAGGATTCCGGTATATGTGCGCTCAGGTGCTATTATCCCATTCGGTCCTGAGATGGAGTGGAGCGATGAGCAACCAGCAGAACTCATCAACCTGTATATCTACGCTGGTCAGAATGGCAGTTTCCAACTCTACGAGGACGAAGGCACCAACTACAATTACGAGAAGGGCAAGTATGCAACTATCGATATCACCTACGATGATGCCACCCGCACAGTCTCCTTCAGCGCTGCCAGGGGACGGTTCCCTGGCATGCTAAAGAACCGCCGCTTCAATGTTGTTCTTGTTACCAAAGACAATGCAAAACCACTCAACCTCGACAACCCCGAGGGAAAGATGGTTCAATATAATGGCAAGGCTATCAGTGTAAATCTATAGAGTCAATATGAAAAAATCATTTTTAGCAATAATTGCATTACTCAGCTCTCTGACCGGCACGGCCAGAGAGCGAGTTTGTTTTGATAGCGACTGGAAGTTCATCCTGGGCGATTCTGTGCAGATGGCTTCGGTTGATTATAACGATGCCCATTGGCGAACCCTTAATCTTCCGCATGATTGGGCCATCGAAGGCGATTTCTATGCCGGCAATCCTTCAGGTGCCGGCGGCGGAGCCCTCCCCGGCGGCGTCGCATGGTACAGGAAGATGTTTGACATCCCCCATAATCCATCATCCATCAAACATCATCCATCATCCATTTTCCTGGAATTCGATGGGGTTTATATGAACTCGACGGTTTATATCAATGGTCAGAAGGTTGGGTTCCGGCCATACGGCTATAGCAGTTTCGAATATGACATCACTCCCTATATTCATGAAGGCGAGAATGTGGTGGCAGTACGTGTAGACAACTCCGACCAGCCCAATTCCCGTTGGTATAGTGGTTGCGGCATATACCGTCACGTATGGCTCACCAAGACTCACCCCATCCACATCAAACATTGGGGCGTCTACATCCACGATGGCAAGGTAGAGGTAGACTACGAAAACCCCACAAATCAAAAAGTCACAGTCAAGAACACCCTCCTCGCCCCCACCGGCAAAATAATCGCCACCGCAAAGAACTCTCAATTCTTAATTCTCAATTCTCAATTGTCAATTGTCAATTCTCAATTACACAATTGGTCCGTCGACTCTCCTTATATATATAAGGTACGCACGCAACTAATTGTCAACGGGAAGGTGGTAGACGAGGTAGAAACCACCACAGGTTTCCGTGATTTCAAATTTGATGCAAAGACCGGTTTCTGGCTTAATGGCAAAAACTTCAAGATCAATGGCGTATGCGAGCACCACGACTTTGGTTGTCTGGGTGCAGCACTCAACGAGGACGCGCTGCATCGCAAACTAGTCAAACTCAAGGCTATGGGTGTCAATGCAATCCGATGCTCTCACAATCCACCAGCACCAGAGTTGCTTAATATGTGCGACACGATGGGCTTCATCGTGATGGACGAGAGTTTCGATATGTGGCGCCGCAAAAAGACACAGAATGACTATGCACGTTTCTTCGATGAGTGGCACGAGCGCGATCTTACCGACCTGGTTCTTCGCGACCGCAATCACCCCTCTATATTGATGTGGTCAATAGGCAATGAGGTATTGGAACAGTGGTCTGAGACCTCCCCCAGCCCCTCCGAAGGAGAGGAGGTGTTGACTGCTGATGACGCCAACATCATTCTTAACAAACCACATGACGATCTCGCCCCATCCACCCCTCCTTCGGAGGGGCTGGGGGAGGTCTCAGAGGAGGTGTTAACCCAGCATCTGGCAGAGATAGTTAAACGTTATGACACCACTCGCCCGATTACGGCCGGTTGCAACGAACCATCACCTAACAACCACCTCTTTAAGAGCGGTGCTATCGATATCATCGGCTATAATTATCACCATGAGAATGTCAAGGACGTGCCAAAGAATTTCCCCGGCAAACCGTTTATTTTCTCTGAAAGTGTATCTGCCCTACAGACTCGCGGCTACTATATGATGCCGTCGGACAGCATCTATAAGGCTCCCGTACAGTGGTGGTTGCCATATACCGATCCGTCGTTTATGTGCTCTGCTTACGATAATATGCATGCCTCATGGTCGAGCACTCACGAGGAGACTTGGGATGTGGTCAAGAATAATGCCTTTGTTGGCGGACAGTTCATCTGGACTGGTTTCGATTACATCGGCGAACCCACACCATACGGTTTCCCTGCCCGTAGCAGTTACTTCGGACTTATCGACTTGGCTGGCTTCCCCAAGGATACCTATTATATGTACCAGAGTGAGTGGACTGATAAGCCTATGCTCCATATCTTCCCCCACTGGAACTGGCTCCCCGGTCAGGAGATTGACCTCTGGGCATATTACAATCAAGCTGATGAGGCAGAACTCTTTATCAACGGTCAGTCCCAAGGCATCCGCCGAAAGGCGGAAAAAGCCTCTAAATTCTCACTTCTAAATTCTAACCTTTGTACTCCATATCATGTGATGTGGAGGGTTGCCTTCACCCTAGGCGAAATCAAAGTCATCACCCGTAAGGACGGTCATCCCGTCTGCACCCAGACAATCCGCACCGCAGGCGCACCTGACCATATCAGGTTGTCAGTTGATTACAAGGGCAAAGACCTCACCTTCATCACCGCCGAGATTGTCGATAAGGATGGCAACCTCTGTCCTTGGGCTGATAATCAGATACATTTCAAAGGCAATGTCGTAGCCACCGATAATGGTTGTCAGACATCGATGGAACGCTTCACTGCTCCAACCCGCAAAGCCTTCCACGGCAAATGCCTTGTTATTGTTCGCGGAAATGGCACTCTTACCGCTCAATCGATTGATTTAAGGCAAGCATCGTTGAATTTCTAGTGAAATCTTGTTAAAATACTCTAAAAAGGCGATACGCTGGTTGCGGCGTATCGTTTTTTTTAGTACTTTTGCAAACTTTTTCAGAGTAACGATATAAATATGAGGCAATTAAAGATTCAAAAAAGCATTACCAACCGATCGAGTGAGGCACTTGATAAGTATCTTGTGGAGATCGGTCGTCAACCCCTTGTGACTATTGATGAAGAGATTGAGCTGGCTCAGGCCATCCGCCGTGGAGGTCCTGAGGGCGAACGGGCCAAGGAGCGCCTTGTTACAGCCAACCTTCGTTTCGTGGTATCTGTAGCAAAACAGTATCAGCATCAGGGTTTGACACTTACCGACCTTATCGATGAGGGTAATATAGGACTGGTTAAGGCAGCAGAGAAGTTTGATGAGACACGTGGTTTTAAGTTCATTTCTTATGCCGTATGGTGGATTCGTCAGAGCATTCTGCAGGCTATTGCCGAACAGAGTCGTATTGTTCGCCTGCCACTCAATCAGAGCGGTGCACTCAGCAAGATCAATCAGGAGATCAATAGGTTCGAGCAGATGCATCAGCGTCGTCCTTCAGTTGCTGAGTTGGCTGAGCTCACTCAGATCGAGGAGGCTAAGATTGAGCAGACTGCCAAGGCTGACAGCCACCACATGAGTATCGATGCTCCATTTGGTGAGGACGATGACAACTCAATGGCTGATATGCTCAGTTCGGGTGATGATACTCGTACCGACAAACTTGTTGACTTCGAGTCACTTACATCCGATCTCGACAACGTCCTGCGCAACGTTCTTAAGGATCGTGAACTTAAGATTGTAAAAGAGTGCTTTGGTATCGGATGCCAGGAGCGTGGTCTCGAAGAGATTGGTGCCGAGATGGGACTCACCCGCGAGCGTGTTCGTCAGATTCGCGAGAAGAGTATCACCAAGCTCCACGATAGCGGCTACTCTCGCATCCTTATGAAATACCTAGGGTAACGATAAATCTGGCACCACCTGCGTAGGTGGTGTCCAGTTCCACGTTACCACCCAACTGTTCTGCCAACCTTCTACTCAGAGGCAGTCCCAGTCCGATTCCTTCCTTGAAACTATCCAGTTTCACAAATCTGTCGAAGATACGCTCAGCTTCTTTTGCCGGAATACCGCTGCCGGTATCTTCTACTGTTATTTTCAATAGTTTTTCCTCCAATTTTGCTCTCAAGGTTATACAACCCTTGCTGGTGTACTTTGCTGCATTCTCCATCAGACAGGCCAGAATGCGATTCAGCATGTTCGAGTTGGTCTTCAGTGTAAACCCGTCGCTCAGTTCTGTTTCGAGTTTCAGCTCAGTCTCTTCGGTCACATAACTCTTATACTCTGTCAGCAGATTTCTCAGCACGTCGTTTATCTTAGGCTCATCGTCCTTGTTCATCTGGTCGGTCGAATCGATAAGCGACAGTCCGATAATCTCGTCCATCAGCACAGTCACCTGTCGTGTGCTCTTCTGCATCATCTTCGAGATATGTTGGCGCTCTTCGGGATTGTCAGCCAGGTCGGGACTGGCTATCACCTGTGCAAAACCGGTGATGATATTCAGTGGCGTGCGCACCTCGTGGGTGACATTCTGTATGAACGCCGTCTTCATCTTTTCCGATTCCATGGCCTTCTTGTAGGCTTTGCTCAGTTCCACCATGTGCTTCTTTCTGGTCTGGACAATATATATCAGTGCCACTATCAGCAGTGTCAACAGGAATATCGCGCCCAGCATAGCATACGTGCGGTCCATGGCCGATTTCTTCTCTGTCTCATACAGTTTTATCTGGTCCTGTATGCCATGCATGCTGTTGGATATCACAACGTTGTCGATAGAGTCGCTGGCCAACGATTGCTGTTTGAATGACTTGTAGGCATCTTCCCATCTGCCTGCTCTCTCATATATCAGTGGTATGGCGTCGGCACCTTCATCTCCCATCTCCTTACGGGCATATTCCACGGCTTCGTCCACCTTACCGATCGATGCTAGATAGTAAGCCTCCATGCTGCGCCCGTGTACCGACGACTTGCCTTGCTTCTCACCCTCCTTATATACCTTGTATCCTTTTAAAAAACTCTCTATATCGCCGCTATTATAATAGGTCAGTGTCTTACGGGTCTCGATGTCAAACACACGTTCGGGCGAATATTTCTGGGCAATCTCCTTGGCCTTGTCCAACAGCTCGAATGCTTCCTGTGAGTCATCGTCCAGTGCCACATTTACTATGTTCATATAGATAGGAGGTATGCTCTCGTAGTAGCCGTTTTTCTCCATCATATCTACTACCTCATACCAGCATTTCTTTGCTGCCTCCTTGTTTCCACAGTATTTGTTGATGTGTCCCATCATATTCACGGCCATATAAAACTCCTTGTTCAACTTCTTTTCGCGGAGTTCCTTCGATAGTTCTTGGGCTTTGGTATAAGCCTCGAATATCTTCTGTCGGTTCATCTCGAATATGATGTCGTTGCATCGTTGCGTGTAGTAGCCGTGCAGATCGTCATTATCTAGCAGATAGTTCTGCAGGTTAGTCAGATGTGTATAGAATCTGGCGCTGTCGCCGTCATTAAAGGCATGGGTCATCGAGTCGCGAAGCACTTTGAATTTCGCGTCTTTATTATTGTCTACGTCGGCATGGCATACGCCAAAGGCCAGTAGCAATGTTGTGGTCAATAGGATTTTAGTGATATTCATGCCACAAAAATACAAACTTTTCCATAAATAACAAATTAATTAGCATTTTTTTTTGTAACTTTGTAAGAATTCTCAGCTTTTCTTTATCTAAAGGCAGTCTGGGGGATTGACGAAAATCTGGGTTACGAATTGGCAACCGTACTCAATTCCACATTCTGCTATAAAATGCTTTCAATGAACACCCGATGCTGAGCCTGCAACCATTTATGACTCATCATCGAGTGCAAAGGTAATCATTTCTTTGGATACAACAAAATGTTATGCTACTTTTTTTATGAGTTTTGTATTATTCATAGAACAGATGGAACATAATACCCTTCCGTCCACTTCACCTCCTCTGCCAATGCAAAGGTAGCACGGGCATTATACGAAACGGACGATACTTGCATGGAAAATCTTCCTCTTCACAGGCTCCGAGCGTATTTCCCACACGAGTCCCGCCCGTTTCAAGCCCATGCTCTTTTCCACGCATCAGCAGAGGGGATGAGCGACGGACGGAATAGGACATCATAAAAAACAGAAAGACGGAGACACTGATTGATTTCAGTTTCCCGTCTTTCTGCTTCTACTCCCATTGTGAAGGGGAATCACTCTAGCTGGAATATCACTTGTCCGTTATCCGATAGGCTGGATGATAGCACTTCTCCAAGAGTTCTTCCAGGTCCCGCTCACGATAAAGTACCTTGCCACCCAACAGAACATAAGGCAAAATGCCGTCGTTGCGATACTCCTGTAGTGTCCGTCGGCTGACCTTCAGGATTTCAGATACCTCTCTATCCGTTAGGTATCGTTCTCCATCAAGCATCGGACGATAATTACCTGTCACCTTTTTGTAAAGCGCAAGTACTTCTTTCATGCTATCCAGCACATTCTTCACTCCCACATTATGCGGCATGATCAGTTCGTTCATAGGCACTGCGCTTTAAGTTCATACACTGAGATTTCTTCCTGTCTTCTACTACAGAGAGAATCTTCTTTACGTCCTCGGGCTTGTAGTAAACCTTGTGGTTGATTTGTGAGAAGGCCAACGTTCCGTTGTCACGGAGCGTCTGTAATGTTCTCGGACTGATGTTCAGTATCTGGCACACGTCCTGATTGTCGAGCCAATCGCCCAACTTTTTGTCGTTGCCTCTGCTGGCCATCCCCTTCATCTGTGCGACGAAGCTGTTGAAGCTCGTCAGCAGCTCCTCGTAGGTGCTGCGTTCAATTGATATAACTTCCATTGTCTGAATAATTTTTGTGTTGATTTTTAATTTGGCGGCAAAGGTAACACATCTGGGCGAGACAGAACGTATGCGAAAATTATATTTTAAAATTTAACGTTTGAGAAGCTCTGACAAGATTAAAGACTGCATCCTCAACCTGATGTCAGCAGATGTCCTTATATATAATAATGTAGTTGGTACTACACTAGTGTCCACGAAAATCCATTAACAATTCTCTGAAATACCAATAAATAGAGATAATCTGAGCATTTTGAGTTACGTGTACATTTATTTTGAGGCTCAAAATTGAACCTGACAAAATGTAAGCATCTAAGCCATACGGTAAAGTAGAGGAGCTATTCCGGATGCAAAAAGTACTCTTTATCGCACTCATATACTATCAATTTGACAGTTCGGAAAGTGTTAATATATTTTAGTGGACACTAGTGAATAATGTAGTTGGTACTATTTCATATTTCATATATAGATTTTGATTTTGAAACAGAGAATAGTCAGATGATAACTATGATTGATGGTAATGGGAAATGGGTTCTTTGGCTGAAGACACCACTGCCAATGCCTCACAAGTTCCTTTTGTCCTCATACTGTTTTGGATAGTGTTAAAAAATGAATTAAAATTTTCACAGGCTCCCTGTCTGAATGCTTTGATATACCTTTGTGCCCGGTTTTCCGATTGTAACAAATCGAAATAAGGCTGGCAGTAGCCATCCGACAGCCACAAAAGAAATTACAAACAAAATTAGACATATTATGGTACAACAAAAAAACGTCCGAAAGGACAGCCGCCTGCAAAGGCAGATTGAAGAACTCCAGAAGCGCATGGACGCTGTGGAGGACAGCCTTGACAATGCCAAGGAAGTATTATCAGTGGAAGAGGCAGCCCGCTTCATGGACATAGCCCGCAGTTCACTCTACAAAATGACATCCGAC
>ONYZ01000099.1 GCA_900322175.1 uncultured Prevotella sp. | reverse complement strand
AGCGTAGTCGATAAGATATGTGGCTATCTGATGATGATTGGGCTCGTTCATACGGTTTCTGCGTTTATTTTATGGAGATATGATAATGCACGTTCTGTTCCGAAGAAATACTGCTGATCGAGATATTTATCCTGAAGCAACTGGGCAGCCTGCTCTGGAGTATAGATGCCTTCGCGATAATTGGTCAATTGAAGCACTACCCCATCGTCAGCAATAGGACCAATCACGATGTCATAGTCATGTATCGGTTCTGTATTTTTCCTGTCACGATTGGCATCAACGAACAAGAACCATTCTACACTGGCCTTCTCTGGGAATATCTTCACCTTCAAATCAGACTGCAACGCAGACTCATCCAGTTCGTAGGTAATGAGCGTTGGGATACCTCCGAAAAGACGCGCTTTTTTCTGAGCCATACGAACGGCCGTTGTCTTTTCAGGGGTAAGATAGAATCCTTTACCGAAGTCCTTGTATCGTAATTCGTCCATCGACTGCAAATGCTCAACATCGTAGAACTCGATAAGAAAGGCCAATCCCTTATGCTCATGCAGATAGCGGAACGCCGCTTGCCGGGTCATGGAAAAGCGCCGTCCAAAAGCCTGTATACATGCTGTCAGGAATGGGATTTCGTACTTGCTCATTTCTATTGCTTCTTATTATCTGCTGCAAAAATACAAATTAATTTGATTCCTTACAAGTTTTTTAAGGAATTTCATTGCTATCCTTTTGCGAAAAGTAACTTTTCACGAGGTAATTCATTACTTTTCGAGGGGCGTTTAGTTACTTTTCGTCAGCGTGATTTTATAACGATGTTAACATTGTACACCTACTGCCACAGAGATTCCTGTTGCCAACCTATTGGAAAACCCATTGCTGATGGACTGACAGAAGGATAAGCATCCAACAGCTGGGTTATATCTTGGGTAAGAGTATTATGATGATCAATGATGTTAAGCCAATAGCGAATAATTGCTAATACAAAATAAATCCGTTGAGTGCCACAAGCAGGTTGCAAAATGAAAGTATTATTTGTCCTGCGTGGCATCAACCACTCTTCTGCTTGGCTTTCATTGGCAAAAGTCATTCCACGCTTTTTCAAGATGCCAATCTGATTGGCAAACGACTGAATCTGTTTTGAATAAATTACTTTGTTCATAATAAAAGATTTAAAAAAGGCTCACCCTGAGCGCGCTGATCTGACGAGAAGCGGGGTGAGCTTGTTGAGTGCAAAGGTAAGAACTATTTTTCATTCCACCAAATTTTTTGGAGAAAAAATGCATATTTTCATGATTGGCAAATCGATACCGGCGATTTGGAGGCGTTTGAGGTGCTGAAGTTCGTGAAGAAAATCACAGCACACCAGGGTCTTCTGACTGGTGCCTTCAGGTGTGATCTCGATATGCATCACATCAGCACGATTATAAGCCTCGAAGTGGAAACCGTTACAATTATGCACCAGACGCTCTTCCTTTGAAATTCTGTTTGGTGTCCCAGTTATGAACCCCAAGTTAAGGAGCAGTTTCTCATTGATGCGGACTGCCTGCACCAATTCAGATTTACGTCTATAGAGCCGTTTGCCGTCACTGAGCAAGACGGTATTGCCTTCCATGCGATAGAATTGCAGGATGCGCAGTCTGGAACCAACCTTTGTCTGAAACAGGTCGCCAGGTGAGGGATATTCTTCTTCAATACGATAGGTTTTTCGTTTCATTTTTGAAATACGCTAAAAGTTCAACATTTGGTAATGTTTCGGACTGCGATTCATATCGCTTCACATGGTGGTTTCTAGTTCCACGTTTAGCAACTGATAACGAATCATCTGACGAAACGTTACGTTTTACAGCATTTTCCGTCGCTGTTCCAGTTCGCGGAGGATGCGGCGGTCGCGGGACGGCTTCACGTAGTAGAGCCACTTGCAGTGGTTGCAGACGCGGCGGTACGTGCCCGTCTTCATGCGTTCTAATTTCGAGCGGGGCAGCCACTGCCCGCATCGCGTACATTGCATCATTTCTTCCATAGTCCATTTTTGATAATAAGAACAAAAGAACATATTAAATTTTTAGACAGAAGAACATAAGAAACATAAGGACTGCGCATCATTAAGCACAATAATATGTCCTTTTGTTCTTCTGTCTAAAAAATCAGAAGGGCAGGTCATTGTCGGGATCGGGCGCCTCGAAGGCAAGTTGCTGCTGTTCGGGGGTACGGACGCTCCAGTCGGAACGGTCGTACTCACGGAGGGAGATATTATCGTCACGGGTACCCACGAAGCGACCGCATGTCGAGTCGTAGCCAAAGGCCCGTCGCCCGATCTGTCCGAGATGACGGAAGCGGATCTTCAGCACATGAATCCAGGTCAGCGTCGCTCCCTTCGCGTATTCGTCGCTGCGTTGCCGTTGCAGGATCAGGCCGTAGTCGCACTTATTGTAGAAGTCGGCCGAGCCGGCAATGTCGTAGAGCGACGGCATCTGCGGCTCCCCTTTCCTAACGCCGTCGGTCTGCGGCTTCTTCGGGTGGGCCACTAGGATCACCAGCACCTTATACTCGTGGGCGAAGTCCACGATCTGCCGAAGCACATGGGAGATCTTCTGCGTGTCGTTGGCACCGGTGAGCACGGGCAGCTCGATGTAGTTGAAGGGGTCGATCAGCAGCGTGCGGATGCCCTTCTGATGGACGAGTTGCGTCGCTGTGGCGATGATGTCCTCGATGCTGGTACACTCCTCACTGATGTGGAAGATGTTCTGGCGGAGGAACCTCAGAGCCCGTTCGATGGCCTGCGGCGGGAAGTTCTTCCGCGACATCTCGCGCCCCATCAGGATCTGACCCAGTTCGAAGTAGTGGAGGCTCATCGGGTACTTCTCGGGCGAATAGACGGCAGCCTTCCACGATTGCTGCACGGCGAGCGACATCATCACATAGTCGGCAAAACTCGACTTGCCTGCGCCAGGGGAACCCGAGATCACCATCAGTCGCCCGGGCTCGAATCGCACGAGGTGGGAGAAGCCGTGCAGGTTGATGCCGGGGAAGCGGGGCACGCCGTTCATGATGAGTTCGTTGAGTTGTTCCATCTGGTCCACGACGGTGACCACGCCCTGCGGCGGCACTTCACGGGAGAAATCCTCGATACTACAGCGCACCAGATCCTCACCGCCCGCCATCAGCACATCGTTGGCATCCTTGCCCTCAGCCCATTCCACATAGCGGAACTCATTGTCGGCGAAGTATCGCGCCACCTCCAGCCGTTTCTCGATGCCCTTCGGGTCGGTGTCGCCCGCATAGACGATCTTCACGCCACGGAAATGCTCGCGGTAGGGATCGAAACAGGACATGCGCGTGCCGCAGCCGTTGGGCAGGGAGATCACACTCTCGTAGCCGCACTGCACGAGCACCGCCGCATCCATCATCCCCTCGGTGATATAGACCGTCTCGGCTCCCAGCACCGCGTCGATGTTATAGGGGGCGATGCGACAGTTCTTTTCGAAGCGGAACTCCTTGTCGGGCGACTTATACTGCACGTTGAACACCAGGCCGTGCTCCAGGAAGCGGAAGGCCAGGAAGGTCTTCTTACCGTCGGGCGTGTCGGCAGGCAGTTCCGCCCAACCCACCCCGAGGCGGTGCATCACCTCAGGCTTCAGACCCCGCTCTTTCAGGTAGGCCATGATCGACGAGGGATAATCGCCCAGGGAGATCTCAGGCTGACGGGGCATCTGTCGGCGCTGGGGCTGATACGTCCACTTCGAGGCGAAGAAGTTGGCACCGCAGCAGAAGCAGTGACCCACGCCCTTCTCCTCGTCGAAGGCACCGTCGGTTCGCTTCAGGTGTTTCTGTTCGTCGCCGCAGAGGGGACAGTGGAAACGGTATTTCTTCTTACCCTTGTCGCTGGCCTTGCAGCGGGGGCGCAGCTCGTCGATAGAATCGAGTTGCCAGGTAGTGCTGTCTTTCTGTTTCATCGCTTCAGATATTTCTCATAACTACGATAGTCGGTCGCGGGCGCGGCATCCTCCTCCAGAGTCGAGTGCGTGTCATCAGACACACGCACATCGACTTTTTCTTTATTTTCTTTTTCTATTTCTACTTCTATTTCTTCGCCTGCGTACCTATTTCTACGCGCAGGTGAGTGTGACGATTTCGTTGAGATTTCGTCGAGATTTAGTGGCGATTTTGATGCGACTTTGAAACGCTTTCCTTGAATATCAAACAGATGATAGCCGCAGATGATCTGACGCACGTAACTGCGGGGCTTGCGAGCCTGGGCTGCAAAGGCAGAAAGCTGGCCGTTGGTAAATGCGCCTTCGTAATCGTCGCACTGCGACAGGTAAAGCATCACCATGATATACACGCCGAGACCGGCCGCCCCCTGTTCTGCAACAAGGTCGGTCAACTCGGGTTTTGTCAGCACATTACGATAGAGCTTGATAAAACCTTTGTTCTTCATTTCTTCTCAAGTTTGAAGGCCTGATGGCGGTTGCGGCGGTAGTTGATGCGGCAGCTCACGTGTACCCACCAGGAGGCGCCGCTATGCTCCAGGATCAACTGGTCTAAATCGACATTGTCTTTCATCCACGTAAAGAGCAGGCGGGCGATCTGCTCGCTGCTGGTGTAGCAGAAGGGC
>ONYZ01000024.1 GCA_900322175.1 uncultured Prevotella sp. | reverse complement strand
ATTTATAGAATTATGGCACATCCTAAAAGAAGACAGTCAAAGACTCGTACACTCAAGCGTCGTACTCATGACAAGGCAGTAGCTCCCACACTGGCAGTATGTCCTAACTGTGGTGCATATTATGTTTATCACACTGTATGCCCCACTTGCGGTTACTATCGTGGTAAGGTAGCTATCAAGATTGAGGAAAGCGTAGCTGAGTAATGGATAGAATTAATGCGATAATCACTGGTGTAGGCGGTTATGTGCCCGACTATATTCTGAACAATGATGAGTTGTCTCGTATGGTCGACACCAACGATGAGTGGATAATGACGCGCGTTGGTATCAAGGAGCGTCACATACTTACGGAGGAAGGTCTCGGCACTAGCTACATGGCACGTAAAGCAGCCAAGCAGCTGATGCAGAAGACCGGGGTAGATCCCGACTCGATCGATGCCGTCATCGTAACCACCTCTACAGCTGATTATAAGTTCCCTTCCACAGCGTCAATTGTGCTGGGCAAACTCGGACTAAAAAATGCATTTGCGTTCGACTTCTGGGGTGCCTGCTGTGGATTCCTCTACACACTCGACGTGGCAGCCACGATGATTCAGAGCGGACGTTACAAGAAAATCATCGTGATCGGTGCCGATAAGATGTCGTCGGTTGTCGACTATAAGGACCGTCAGACCTGTCCTCTCTTCGGAGACGGTGCTGCTGCAGTTCTGCTTGAGGCTACCGAGGAACAGAACATCGGCGTGATGGACTCATATTTCCGAACAGATGGCAAGGGACTGCCGTTCCTGCATCTCAAGGCTGGAGGTTCTGTCTGCCCACCATCGCACTTCACTGTCGATCATCGTCTGCACTACCTCTATCAAGAGGGGCGTACTGTGTTCCGCTATGCAGTGACGAATATGAGCAACGACTGCGCCATCATTGCCGAGCGCAACGGACTGAACAAGGACAATATCCAGTGGGTGGTTCCCCATCAGGCCAATATGCGTATCATTGAGGCTGTGGCTAAGCGTCTTGAGTTGCCTATGGAGCAGGTGATGGTTAACATAGAGCGCTATGGTAACACGAGTGCTGCTACGATACCTCTCGCTATCTGGGAATACGAAAGTAAGTTGAAGAAGGGCGACAACATGATCTTCACAGCCTTTGGTGCAGGATTCGTTCATGGAGCTTCTTATTACAAGTGGGCCTATGATGGCAGTAAGTAATTGACAATGGATAATGGACAATTGAGAATTAATGCATAAAGCAGGATTCGTAAATATTGTTGGAAATCCCAACGTAGGCAAAAGTACGCTCATGAACCAGCTGGTTGGTGAGCGTATTTCAATTGCCACCTTTAAGGCACAGACCACCCGCCACCGTATTATGGGCATCGTTAATACTCCCGAGATGCAGATTGTATTTTCGGATACCCCGGGTGTGCTCAAGCCCAACTATAAACTCCAGGAGTCGATGCTAGCCTTTTCCGAGTCGGCTTTGCAGGATGCCGACGTGCTTCTCTACGTAACTGACGTAGTAGAGAACCCTGAGAAGAACATTGAATTCCTGGAGAAGGTGCAGAAGATGAATACCCCCATCATCCTGCTCATTAACAAGATTGATGAGTTGACCGGCGGCAATACTCAGCTTGCTGCTATTGTTGAGCGTTGGCACTCACTCCTCCCTAAGGCAGAGATCCTGCCTATCTCAGCAAAAAACAAATTTGGCGTTGATATCCTGCTAAAGCGCATTCAGGAGTTGCTTCCTGAGAATCCTGCATATTTCGACAAGGACCAGCTTACCGACAAACCTGCCCGTTTCTTCGTGTCGGAGATTATCCGCGAGAAGATACTGCTATACTATGATAAGGAGATTCCGTATAGTGTAGAAGTTGCTGTAGAGCGTTTCAAGGAGGACGACAAGCATATCCACATCAATGCAATCATCTATGTGGAGCGTGACTCTCAGAAGGGTATTATTATAGGCCATCAGGGTGTAGCCCTCAAGAAGGTAAGTACTGAGGCCCGCAAGTCGCTCGAAAAATTCTTCGCCAAGCCAATCTTCCTGGAAATCTTTGTAAAGGTAGATAAGGATTGGCGTTCATCAGAAAAAGAATTAAACCATTTCGGTTATAATCCAGAATAATATGGGAAATTTAGTAGCAATCGTAGGACGCCCTAATGTGGGTAAGTCTACACTGTTCAATCGACTGACAAAGACGCGCCACGCGATTGTCAGCAACGAGGCCGGAACCACCCGCGACCGCCAGTATGGCAAGTGCGAATGGAACGGTCGCGAGTTCTCGGTCGTCGATACTGGCGGCTGGGTCGTCAACAGCGACGATGTATTCGAAGAGGAGATCCGCAAACAGGTGATTATTGCCACCGAAGAGGCCGATCTCGTACTCTTCCTTTGCGATATCAATAATGGCGTAACCGGATGGGATATGGATGTGGCACAGATTCTGCGCCGCGCCAAGCTCCCTGTTATTCTTGTTGCCAACAAGGCCGATGACGGCAAGGACCTCTATGATCAGTACGAGTTCTATAAGTTGGGCGTAGGAGATCCATACCCCATATCAGCCGCTACCGGTAGCGGTACAGGCGATTTGCTCGATAAGGTGCTCGAGATGTTGCCTGAGAAACCTAAGGACGATCTTGAGGATGGTATCCCCCGTTTTGCAGTAGTAGGCCGTCCTAATGCGGGTAAGTCAAGCATTATCAACGCCTTTATTGGTGAGGAGCGTAACATAGTGACCGATATCGCTGGCACCACACGCGACTCGATTTACACCCGTTACGATAAGTTCGGATTCGACTTCTATTTGGTCGACACTGCTGGTATCCGTCGTAAGAATAAGGTTATCGAGGACCTGGAGTTCTATTCTGTGATGCGCTCTATCCGTGCCATTGAGAATAGCGATGTCTGTGTACTGATGCTCGACGCTACGCGTGGTATCGAGGCCCAGGATATGAACATCTTCCAGCTTATTCAGAAGAATAACAAGAGTCTGGTGGTTGTAGTCAATAAGTGGGATCTTGTAGAGGATAAGTCGCAGGCCGTCATCTCTACTTTCGAGAATGCCATCCGCAAGCGTATGGCTCCGTTTGTCGACTTCCCCATCATCTTCGCTTCGGCTCTGACCAAGCAGCGCATCTTTAAGGTGCTCGAGACCGCCAAGCAGGTATACCTTAATCGTAAGGTTAAGATCGGTACTTCAAAGCTCAACGAGGTTATGCTGCCGCTCATCGAGGCTTTCCCACCACCATCTATCAAGGGTAAGTACATCAAGATTAAGTATGTGGCACAGGTGCCCGACACGCAGATTCCTACCTTTGTGTTCTATGCCAACCTGCCCCAGTACGTAAAGGAGCCTTACAAGCGATTCCTCGAGAATAAGATTCGCGAGCACTGGACACTCACCGGCAGCCCGATAAACGTATTTATACGACAGAAATAATGCGAAAGTTTGCTTATATAGCAATACTAATTATTATAGTTTGTGGAGCTGCTTGTAGCAGCCCTACCAGGGAAGAACTGGCGGCTTTGGCAGCCAAAGGCTATTACCAGCATCTCATCGATGGAGATTACGACCATTTTGTAGAGGGCCGTGTAATGGCCGATTCACTACCTGTTGACTATCGTTCCCAGCTTAACGATGCTTATGCCCAGTTCTTGGCTCAGCAGTTTAAGAGTCGCGGTGGTATTCGCGAGGTTTGTGTATCGCGAGCCTTCACTGACTGCACGCAGAATTACACCAACGTATTGTTGATGCTCTGTTATGGTGACTCCACTACCGAGGAAGTAGTAGTGCCGATGATAGAGCGCGACGGCCGTTGGATGATGAAATAATGTAGAATATATATATGAAAAAGTATCTTTTAGCAATAGCCACAGCTTTCTCAATGACTGCTGTTCATGCCCAGGATGCCGACACCATCTGCATCGAGAATCTATCGCATAAGAGTAACATATTCCGTAATTTGGATTTATCTGTTACTGCAGGAACTGCAGGTATCGGAATAGATGTAGCCAGTAAGATTGGCAATTGTCTACAGCTACGCGCAGGTTATGAGTTTATGCCTCGTTTTAATATGAGCGTTTACTTCCCAATTGAAGTTGGTGGTCAGGCTGCAAAGTTGTATGACAAGGACGGTAATCGAATAGAGTCGCGTTTCGATAAACTATCTAAGATGCTAAGCGAGGTTACCGGTTATCAGATAGAAGATGAGGTAGAGATGGTGGGTAAACCTACGATTAATAACTTTAAGTTTCTTGTAGATGTCTTCCCGTTCAAGAATAAGCATTGGCACGTGACGGCTGGTTTCTATTGGGGTAAGTCGCAGTTTGCCTATGCCGAGAACTCTACTCAGGCTATGGTATCGCTGCTAGCTGTTGGTATGTATAATACTATATATGAGAAAGCAGAAAAACGTGAACCGATATGGAATAATACTGGTTTAGACGAAGACATGCGCACAAAATTGATGGGCTATGGTCGTATGGGTTTCAAGATTGGCCAGTATAATAAGGATGTCTATGGTGTTTATGCCGAAGATGTTAAACAGTTCGGTAAGGTTATACATTATGCTGGCGAACCATGTCTGCTCCATGCCAAGGGAGATGATTATTTGCTAGAACCTGATACAGATGGAATGGTAAAGGTGTATGCCAAGTCTAATCCATTTAAGCCTTATCTTGGTTTTGGTTATGGTGGTCGCTTGATGAAAAACCGTGATGACTGGCAGGTTTCTTTCGATGCTGGTGCAATGTTCTGGGGCGGTACACCAGACCTTTATACTCACGATGGCACAAACCTAACTAAGGATGTAGAGAATATAAGAGGTAAGGTTGGCGATTGGGTAGACCTTCTCGGTCGTTTTAAGGTTTATCCTGTGCTGAGTGTTCGCTTTACTAAGACTATTTTTTAAGTAAATTGAGTTATGTTTGAAAACTAGTTACTTTTCAATTATAATCAAGTTACTTTTCAATTGAAAACTAGTTAGAAATCAAAACCCTCCATTTCGGAGGGTTTTGGCTTATTTTATAACTACCTTTTTACCGTTCTTAATATAAACTCCAGGTGATAGTGTTTTGCTGTCGTCTACTTTTACTCCGGAGAGAGTGAAAGTGCCTTTTACAGTTGATTCTGCTTCAGCCTCGATACTATGTATGCCGGTATATTCGTCGCGGCTTACTAGTTTGTACTCGCCAGAAAGACCTTTGGCAACGTAAAGATAAGCGGTGTTTGCAGGGATATAATACTTTCCCTTGCTCTTTACGAGCGATGAGTTGTCTTTTGTGAGTATTATTTCTCCTGAATTGTTTAGTCCTAATACACGCATGGTGTTTGTATCAAACTTTACATACTCCTCGTGCATGTAGTTAAAGCTGCAGAACAAAGTGCCGCTTAGTAGATTGTCACTTGGATTTGACGTTGTATCAACAACAGGAATTATCTGGTTGCTGGCTGCATCGTTAGTGCTGCATTTTACTATCATAGGTGTAAATGCAGGTTTGATGTCGTCAGTGATTTCTTTCATCTGGAATTTACCATCTTTTACACCATCCACGATGTATACGTGTACATCTTCAGAAGCCACTTTAAATGGGAATGCAGCATAGAATGTGCCATACCATCCGTCGCTGGTCTGCAGGGTTGGAGTAAAACCGATGTAGTTGTCGGAAGTATTAAGCGGCTTAATACGCCAGTACATATTTTCTTCATCTCCGTAGTCGGCTACGCTACTATTATCCTTTGAGCCTTTTACATCGTATAGATACTTTGTTAAGCTCTTAGCAGAAGCACCTATTATGTAGATTCCTTGGGTACAGTCAATCAGGTCTACATAGGCCCTTCCACCTGTAATCGCGTGAACACTGCTGCCCTGAGCTGCCAGATTGTATTTTGTATTTACCTTATTAATATATATAATTGAGGCAGGATTGCTTTTAACATTGTCGAAACTGCGCCAAGTGGTAATATTAGACATATCTACTGTGGTAGCTGCAACATCTATTCCACCGATGATGTCGTCGGTGATTGTGATATATCGTTCCGTACCATTATTCTGTATACGATAATAGCCGTCATCATTTATCTGGGCCATGCTTGGCAGTGCGACAAGAGCTAGGATAGCTGTTATTATCTTTTTCATTTTGGGTTATCCTTTCTTATTAATTTATGAAAAGCCCAGCCCCAAATGGGACTGGGCTTGGGTTTATCATTTGTAATCAGGTGATTACTCAGCGATTACGATAGATACACGGTTGCTGTCGTTGTCAGCGAATGGCTGAACACGTGCACCCTTGCTGTCGTAGCTGATGCGGCTAGCAGAGATACCAGCCTTCTTGAGAGCCTTAACAACAGCGTCGGCACGACCAGCTGCCAAACGATCGTTGATGCGATCATTACCTGTACCAGCGTCAGCGTAACCAGTTACGTTAACCTTAGCCTCAGGATTAGCATTCATGTACTCAACAACATCGTTAATCTTCTGCTGTTCGCTCTTGCGGATGATAGTTCTACCGATAGCGAAGAAGATATCGCGACGAAGAGGCTCAGCAGCAGTAGCATTAGTCTCAGCCTGAGCAGGAGCGGGAACCTCAACAATCTTCTCTACGATCTTCTCTACGTAGCGGATCTCTGGCTCTGGAGCAGGGATGAAACGTGTAGAGTAGGACTTACCGAAGTTGTACTTAACACCAGCGAGGGCATTGAAGTACCAGTCCCAGTTACCAGCCTTCTTTGAGTTGTACTTGTCGTTCAGTGTATTAGCGCTAAGCTCCAAACCTACGCTCCAGTTGTCGTTGATTTTGAAGTCACCGTTCAGACCGAACTGACCGAACAAACGTAACTTTGTACCATCCCACAGATACTGCAGAGGATCAGTTGCCATAGCCAAATCAGTCTTGATACTATTATTTGCTGTAGCAGCCTTGTCATTAGAGAATGCGATGTTAAGTCCGAGACCAGCAAATGCGCTCAGATTAAATACGCGGTTGGGATTGAAACCTGCAATAAGGTTAGAGAGGTTCAGTGTTCCATCGATAGAAGGAGCTACATACTTCCAACTCCACTCGTACTGATTGCCCGACCATGCATAGGGAGCATTAGTCTTTGGGTTCAGACCACCTTCGTATTTGCTTCCTGCCTTACTCTGCCAAGCGTTTACAGCCAAGCGAGCACCCCAAAGCTGGTTGAACTGACGGCCGATAGCTGCCTGAACATTGTATGAAATCAGATCACCAAAGCCAATCTCACCGAGAGTGTACTGTGCGCCTAGAGGCTGTACCTGTACATACCAGTGTGGCTCGAAGACGTATTCAGTCGTGCCCTTCTGCCCCTGAGCAGATGCAGTAAGACCAGCTACCAGCATCAGGCAAGACAATATTGTTTTCTTCATTTTCATATTCTGTTTATAAAATTTAAATCCTCAAATGTTAATTACTTTACCTTGATGTCGTACTCCTTGATGATCTGACGACCTGTGAAGTCCATAGCTGCGTAAACCAACTTAACATCATTCTGCTGGAGGTTGAGCTTAACAGCGCTGAAGTCGTTGTCACCCTTAGTCAGAACCTTACCGAAGCGAGCCTTACCAGTGTTGTCAATGATAGCGATGTACTTCTTGAATGCAGGAGCAATGAACTCGTAAGTCATTGTGGTAGGAATGAAGGTAAACTCACCAGCCTGGTATTTACCTGTTGCACGTTTGATACCCTTCTGAGTGTCAACGAGCAGAACTGGCTCAAGTGCGCGAGCTACACCACCCTTGTTAACGAAGTTGATTGCACCGTTGATGATAGACTCAAGATAGTCTGTAGCGCGGTCTACAAGTGATGTTGCATTGTCAATACCCTTATTTGCATCGTCCAAAGCCTTAACAGCATCAGCCAACAGAGCCTCGATGCTGCTTACGTCAACACCAGCCTCTACAGCATTCTTAATTGTTGCAATCTCTGCAGAAAGGTCCTTTCCTACAACTAATTTATTATAGTACATCTGGTTTGGTGCAAGCTCAATGCTGGATGATGTAATTTCTATTGCGTCGTCTACGAGCTTACTAGCATCTTCTGTAAAGTATATCTTCTTGATGGTAGTAACTGTGTCTGTTTTTTCTTTTATTTCATCACCCTCTTTAACATTATATGTGATTGTTTTCGCGCCTGTCTCAACAATTACGAAAATAGTCTTCTTTACGTTGAAGCTGCTTTCATCCAGTCCTGAGAGGTCAATAGTGAAATTAAGATCTGTATCTTTAATCTTATTAATGAACTCGTTGAGAGTGCTCTTGATATTATTGGCAAATTTGAATACTGCATTGTCAATGCGGTTCAAGCTAACAGTAGGAAGAACCTCACCATTTACCTTACCGAAGTTGAATGACAGTGGCTTATAAGCTGTAGCAGCCAAAGAATAGTCAGAAATAACGTTACGTGTACCAACAGTGTCCTTCCACTCTGCCTTCAGAGCCAGTGCAGGAAGTGAAGGAATCTTAGTGTTAACGAGGGTAGCTACTATCTGTGCTGTCTCCTTCAGAACGCTCTTTGCATTAGACTTAGCGTTGCTCTTGTTTGTCTCCTTAACAGTTTTTACGATGCTCTTGAAGCTGCTAGCGAGTGAAGCGAAGTCAATCATCTCCTTTGGATCGATAGCCTTAGCACTTGCAAGATCGTATGTAGCGTCAGCCTCCCAAAGAGTAACCTCTGACTCACCACGAGTAGTACCCCATGTGAGAATCTTATTTGACTTCTTAACATTGTCGAGAGTAACGATAGGCTCACCATCGTTGTCCTTGTTGTTCTGGCTGTTTGTTAGGCTCAGTTCAACGCTCTTCAGTTTGTTCTCGTTAATGTTTGAAGGATTGATAGTAAAGTAAATCTTACCAGCGTTGTAGTCATCATTGTTAATGATACCGTTCTCCCACTCGTACTTCTCACCCTCGGTGATGTTGATATAGTCAGCGCTCAACTTGTTGCCATCCAGATCAGCCTCAGTTGATGGGAATTCACCAGTAGCTGTAACAGCCTGACCGAAAGCAGCACCTACGAACTGAACATTCAGACCTGGGAAGAGCTTGCTGTTAGCAAGCAGAGTAGTAGATGTAGCGTTAACATTTACGCTTGTAATCATGTTCTTAAGAGCATCAACGATAGCGTCAATCTGATTCTGAAGATCCTTCAACTCGTTCTCAATAACTCCAAGATCCTTCTGAATGCCTTCAATATCCTGGCCTTGCTTAGCAAACTGTTCGTTAACAGTCTTCATCTTGCTAGCGATTGATGCAGGATCGCTGAGGTCATTCAGAGCGTCCCAGAGTTTCTTTGTCTCGTCATCAACATATCCCTTTGAAGCAAGTGTGCCAATAATATTATTGAATGTTTCATTAGTAACTAAGTTGCTAATGTCGGGAATGTCTGTAAGCTTAGCGTAAGTACTGAGATCGGGGAGGTCAGACAACTTAGCATAATCACTGAGATAAGTACTGAGATCAGCTATCTTAGCATAATCGCTAAGAGCGCTTAGCGTAGCATAGATACTGAGATCAGGTGCATCAGGAATGTCTGTAAGTTTTGCATAGTTCGCTAAATCAGCTTGAATTGTTGCAAGCAAAGCCTGGTCAGCTGCAATCCAAGCCTGGTTGCAAGTACACTTTTGCAGATTAATCTGAGCAAGCAGATCGGTCTTAACATCCTCGTTGTTGTCCTTACAAGAAACGAATGATGTCACAGTAGCAGCAAGAAGTGCTACCATCAGGAAACCATTGATAATTTTCTTTTTCATTGAACTAAAAAATTATAATTAAACAAATAAATAAAACTATATGTCGTAGGATAATATATACAATTCGTTGACAAAAGTAGGAAATAAATCCGAAACTTGCAAGTATTTTTTAGTTTTTTTTTCAAAAAAGCGCAAATTCCTGCTTAAATACTAATAATATGGTAGTTTTGTCGTTTAAAGTCATTGTTTTAAAAGTTTAAGTAATATTGTGCGCCTGACAGGACTCGAACCTGCACGTCGTAAACACTAGATCCTAAGTCTAGCGCGTCTACCAATTCCGCCACAGGCGCAGTTTTAGATAGTTTGCGGGTGCAAAGATAATACTTTTTTTTGATATAGCCTACGGATTTTACGAATTTTACTGATTTTTTATTGAGATAATTCGTATAATCTGTAAAATCCGTAGGTAAAAACATTAATTATGATGTAGTAATGTACGGGCGTACTCTATGATAGTGTCCTTTCCGCGGGTGAAATCGGTGTCGGTTATGGCTATATTATAGTCGGGAGCGATGCCAAATTCGGTCTGTTGGTGGTTGTGGTCGTAACTGGGACAGGCCGAGAAGCGTACAGTCCAACCATTTGGTAGGGTAGCTGTGAAGGGCAGACCACTACCGCCGCCAGTCTGGTCGCCTACTACAGTTACCTGCGGCATGCATTGCATAAACTTGGTAAATTCGTTGGCTGCCGAGAAAACTTCGCGGTTGGTGAGCAGTACCACGGGTTTTTGCCAACGAAGGTTGCTGCTGGGCTCGATATATTGCGGCTCTTCAGCTGAGAAATCGTTGTGCCCCTTACCGGTCTTATGCTGCATATAGCCTACCAGAGTTTTCTCGTTACAGAATCGGGCTGCCAGTTTCTCGGCATAGGTAAGGTTGCCGCCGCCGTTGCCACGGATGTCGAGTATCATTCCTTGACAGAACATCAGGTGCTGTATCACCTCGTCAAGATTACTTTCACCGATGGCCGAATTGAAACTACCGTAATATACATATCCTATGTTATCATCCAGTATCTTATACCGCAATCCGCCGGCTATCCGGTAGTCGGTGCCCAGATAGCGACGCTGCAAAGTGTCGCTAAAGTTTGCGGGATAATCCTCGTGCCAGTTCCAATATCGGCCATAGTCGAATGCCGTATAAAGGTTTACATGACCATCGCGCAATTCGCTGAGCATGTCGGTAAGCACCTCAAACAGTTGCTCGCGATTGATTTTATCGCTCGCGCGTACCTTATATATATTGTATATAGTGTTCCAGTTGATATTTTTATAATCGAAGAAACAGTAATGCTCATCTATTATCTGCCACAATGCCTCGAAGTTGCCCTGCGGGGTGTTCTCGTGCTCGACTTCGTCGACGCACGAAATTAAGAATGAAGGATTTAGAATTAATAGTGTTGTGCCAACTATCAGTTGGCTAGCCCACTGTTTGATTCTGCTTATTACATATTTCATAACTCTAAATTCTTAATTCTTGAATTCAAAACTCCTAATGATTCCTATGAGGAATCGATTGGTGTAGGTGTGCTGCTTGAGGTTGTTGACTGCGGCCTGCTGGTAGTTGCCTAGATAGGCCAGACTCAAGGTCCATTTGGTGCTATAATGCCAGTCGATAGATACCATCTGTCGAAATGTGGGAGCCGAGATAAATGTGGTGGGTACGATGTTATGGTCGTAGTTGCCCTTAGCAAATATCTCGTAGTACGACTGTCCGTAGTTAGGACTGAAGCCTACTCCGACTAGAATGGCCATCAGCCCGTAGCTGACCGTGAATCGTTGACGGGTAAGCGAAAAGTCGTAAGCAGCCTTGGCGCTAGGCATGATATTGATGGCTGCGCGAGCTTGGGCTGGATTGTTGCTGCTGGTCAAATTGTATACAAATCCCAGGTTGGCATTTGCAACTGCGCCCACTTGTAATCGCAGATGGGGAATGGGGTGCAGGTTGTAGTATCGCCCCCAGTAAATATTATATGTGCCTTCCAGATTGTTGGCATTGCCACTACGGTCTTTGGTAGACGAAAAGTCGAGTTCGTGTTCGATGGTGGTGGTCCAGCGTCGCAGACTATCAGCTGTGGTGTTGTCTCTGACATATAAATAGGTAAAGCCTGTGCCACTGAATTTCTCAGGTGTGAGATAGGTATCAAGAATCTTGGTGGGGCCGGCACCCACCATGTGAGTAGATGTTTGTGCTTGTGCAGCAGCGATGTTCATCGCCGCGCACAAACAAATTATCTTACTTGAAATCTTCATCATCAAATAAGTTTAGCTGTCCGGTGAGTTCATCGCGTACCTGCTCCTCGCTCTTACCAGCATCCGGGTCGAGATTTTCTTCTTCCTCTTCGGTATCAGAGCTTGTAGGCTCGGCAGGTGGTTCTGGGAACCGTGTGGGTTCCAACTCTACTATGCTTTCTAGCTGATAGGTGGTCAGTCGTTTGCCTTTGGCCTTATAGCCTTTAACTGCTATAAACTGCTCAGCATCTATCTCCTCGCTACCGCGGAAGGCATCGGCACCGCCATAAGTTACCTGTAGGCGTGGGTATGGAGTATCGGTTAGCAGCAATAGCTGCGATGCAGTATTCTCTGATAGCCAGTTCTGCTTCTTTTTGCTGGCATCCATTTGGAATCGCTTTAGATACGGATATCCCTGATTGTCGGCGTCGTACAGCACAGCCGTCCAAACCTTGTCGGCGTCATACTTCTCTATGCGCAGTATGTTGGCCTCGTAGTGGTTGTTCAGGTCGAAGTTGGTCAGATAGTAGTCACCGTTGTTTAGTATTATCAGAATCTGGTCATCGTCGAAGAACTCGCCTAGTAATTGTCCGTGGTCGTCGTAGTTCAGACGGTTCACATCGGGGTCGAACCAAACCTTGCGACCGCCCAGTGTAGAATGTCCGTGACTCTTCAGTCCGATGCGGGTTACTGCGTATTTAGTGAGAAGGTTTCCCTTAGAGGCGCGTCCCTTGATTATTACCTCCGAGAAGTCCTTCTCGATAAATATCTTCTTGATCTTCTGCGAAGGATCGAGAGTTACCTTGATAATCTCAGCCTCGCCGTTAGGATTGGCAGTGAAGTACATTACTCGACTTCCATCGGTACCCTGGGTCAGGTCGTACTCTTTGTCGCGGGTCATACTGGTAACGTTGAATCGCTTAATAAAGCATGACCCTTTTTTTCCGTCACGGTAAACGGCGTTGTATATGGTGCGCGAGTCGTTCTTCTTGAATACGTTGACATACAGAATGTTCTTGCCTACAAATAGTTTCTCGGCTATGCGTACAATTTTGTATTTTCCATCCTTGTAGAAGATGATGACATCGTCGAGGTCGGAACAGTTGCATACAAACTCATCCTTTTTCAGACCAGTACCGATGAATCCATCGGCGCGGTTGATATACAACTTCTGGTTGGCCTCGGCCACCTTTGCCGAATCGATAGTGTCAAAGTTGCGTATCTCGGTCAGTCTTGGGTGGTCTTTTCCGTACTTGTCCTTAAGGAACTGAAACCAGTTGGCAGTCACCTCAGTTAGGTTGGCCAGGTCGCGGTCAATCTCTTCTATCTCCGCCTTAAGGCGTGCCATCAACTCATCGGCCTTGTCCTTATTAAACTTCAGGATGCGCTGCATCTTGATTTCGAGCAGTTTCAGGATATCGTCCTTGGTTACCTCGCGAATAAACTGTGGGTAGTAAGGCGTGAGTCGCTCGTCGATATGTTCGCAAACGGCATCTACATTGGGAGCCTGTTCAAATTCCTTGTCCTTATAGATACGTTCCTCGATGAAGATGCGCTCTAATGACTGGAAATGTAGCTGCTCCAGCAGTTCGCCCTTACGTATCTCGAGTTCTTGTCGGATAAGATCCTTGGTGCGATCCACCGAGTGGCGCAGCACATCACTCACGGTGAGGAACTGAGGTTTGTTATCCTCGATGACACAACAGTTAGGTGAGATGCTAACCTCACAATCGGTAAATGCATAGAGAGCATCAATTGTCTTGTCGCTTGAGACGCCTGGAGCCAGGTGAACCTGAATCTCAACTTCGGCAGCAGTCAGGTCTTCAACCTTGCGGGCCTTGATTTTACCTTTCTCAATGGCCTTAACTATCGAATCCTGTAGAGTCTCTGAAGTCTTTGAGAATGGAATTTCGCGGATAACCAGTGTCTTTTGGTCTATCTTTTCAATCTTGGCACGTACTTTTATCACACCGCCGCGCTGACCGTCGTTGTATTTTGATACGTCAATGCTTCCACTAGTAGGGAAGTCGGGGTAGAGCTGGAATGGCTGCTCGTGTAAGTAGCTTATGGCGGCGTCGCAAATCTCGCAGAAGTTGTGCGGCAGAATTTTTGAACTCAGTCCAACAGCGATACCTTCAGCACCCTGTGCCAATAACAACGGGAACTTAACAGGAAGTGTGATAGGCTCCTTGTTTCGTCCGTCGTACGACATCTTCCACTCAGTAGTTTTGGGGTTGAACACCGTGTCGAGTGCGAACTTACTCAGTCTAGCCTCGATATATCGCGGAGCTGCAGCACTAGAACCTGTAAGTATGTTTCCCCAGTTACCCTGTGTGTCGATGAGCAGGTCCTTCTGTCCTAACTGTACCAGTGCATCACCGATAGATGCATCGCCATGAGGGTGGAACTGCATCGTATGTCCTACGATGTTGGCCACCTTATTATATCGACCATCATCCATTCGTTTCATCGAGTGGAGTATGCGTCGCTGCACGGGTTTCAGTCCGTCACCCAGATGGGGTACGGCACGTTCTAGGATTACGTAGCTGGCGTAATCCAGGAACCAGTTCTGGTACATGCCGCTAAGATGGTGAACCGCTGCGGCATCAAAACGGTTGCTTGGTTTATAGTCGGTATGCTGTTCCGACTCTTGTACATCTTTTATTTCGTCATCCATTTTCTTTAACGGGGTTTTCAGTTTGCCTGCAAAGGTATAAAAAAAAGACGAAATAAAAGAATAATTAAGATAATTTAAATAGGGTTGGCAATTGCCAACCCTACTGGAATATTTAAAGATTTGCTAACTCTAATACTTTGTCGACTGCTGCACTCAGTCCGTCGGCGTTTTTACCGCCAGCCTGAGCAAAGTGAGGCTGACCACCACCACCACCCTGGATGAGCTTAGCGGCCTCGCGAACCATCTGTCCGGCGTTCAGTCCGTGGTTGCTTACCATATCGTCGCTCATCATGATGCTGAGCTGTGGCTTGTTGTTGTCGTGAGTACCCAGTACACACAGCAGCGAACTGTCGACAGCAGCGCGAATCTTGAATGCCAGATCCTTAGCGGCTGCTGGATTCATAGGCAGTACGGCTGTTACAACCTTTACACCGTTCACCTCGCGAGCCTTCTCAACCAACTGCTTGGCGGCGCGCTCTACAGCCTGAGCCTGAAATGCTTCAATCTCCTTCTTCATTGAATCGTGCTCATCAATGTACTTCTTGATAACGCTCTGAAGGTCCTTGGCATTATTGAAGAATGCTTTGACTGCCTTTAGGATATCCTCAGTCTGATACAGCAACTCCTCGCACTCTTTACCAGTCTTGGCCTCAATACGGCGTATACCGGCAGCAACACTGCTCTCAGAGATAATCTTGAAGAATCCGATTCGACCAGTAGAACTTGCGTGGATACCACCGCAGAACTCGCAGCTAGGACCGAAACGAACAACACGAACCTTGTCGCCATACTTCTCGCCGAACAGAGCGATAGCACCGAGTTTCTTAGCCTCATTGAATGGTACGTCTCGATGCTCGTCGATGTGAATGTCCTGGCGAATCATATCGTTAACCATACGTTCAACCTCGCGCAACTGCTCGTCGGTGACCTTCTCGAAGTGTGAGAAATCAAAACGAAGAGTGTCGGGCGATACGAACGATCCTTTCTGCTCTACATGATCACCCAAAATCTGTTTTAGTGCATAATCGAGTAGGTGGGTTGCTGTGTGGTTGGCTGCCGAAGCGTAGCGCTTATCTGTATCAACACAAGCCATGAACTGGGCTGCGGGCTCCTTTGGTAATTGCTTGACGATATGTACGGTCTGTCCGTTCTCGCGCTTAGAGTCGATGATGTCGATTGTTTCAGCCTCGTTGCAGATGACTCCGCAATCGCCTACCTGACCACCCATCTCACCATAGAAAGGGGTATTGTCGAATACAAGCTCGTAGAACTCGTTCTTCTTCTGTGTTACCTTGCGGTAGCGCAGGATATGGCACTCATATTCTGTGTAGTCATAGCCTACGAACTGTTGTTCGCCCTGAGCCAGTTCTACCCAGTCGCTGTTCTCGACAGCAGCTGCATTGCGGGCACGATCCTTCTGTTTCTGCATCTCAACGTTGAACTGCTCCTCGTTGACGGTGAAGCCGTTCTCGCGACAGATAAGTTCTGTAAGGTCGAGAGGGAATCCATAGGTATCGAACAGACGGAATGCCTGAACGCCATCCAGCTCGTTCTTGCCCTCAGCCTTAAGTTTGTCCATAGCATCGTTGAGCATACCGATACCCTTCTCAAGAGTGCGCAGGAATGAATCCTCCTCCTCCTTGATAACCTTGGTGATAAGCAGCTGCTGAGCCTTCAGCTCGGGGAATGCATCGCCCATCTCGGCAACGAGTGTTGGAACGAGTTTGTGAAGGAAACCGTCCTTCTGTCCGAGGAAGGTATATGCGTAGCGCACTGCACGGCGCAGGATTCGGCGGATGACATAACCGGCCTTCGCGTTTGAAGGCAGCTGACCATCGGCGATAGAGAATGATACTGCACGCAGGTGGTCGGCGCAAACGCGCATAGCTACGTTGATATCATCCTGCTCCTTGCTGATAGGGTCTTCTGTCTCTTCCTCGAAAGTATAGTATTTCAGACCGGTAATCTGCTGCTCGGCCTTGATGATGGGCTGGAACACATCGGTGTCGTAGTTAGAGTGCTTGCCCTGCATCATGCGGACTAGACGCTCAAATCCCATACCGGTATCGATAACGTTCATCGACAGAGGCTCAAGTGAACCGTCAGCCTTACGGTTGAACTGCATGAACACGATGTTCCAAATCTCGATAACCTGTGGGTCGTCCTGATTTACCAGTTCGCGACCGGTCTTGCCACTGGCAGCCTTCTGTTCGGGAGTACGAGAATCTACATGAATCTCAGAGCAAGGTCCGCAGGGGCCTGTATCGCCCATCTCCCAGAAGTTATCGTGCTTATTTCCGTTTATGATGTGATCCTCGGGAACATGCTTGGCCCAGTACTTGGCAGCTTCGTCATCGCGGGGGATGTTCTCCTCAGGTGAACCCTCGAATACTGTTACGTAGAGATCCTCAGGATTCAGTTTGAGCACATCTACCAGATACTCCCAAGCCATATCGATGGCACCCTCTTTGAAATAGTCGCCGAAGCTCCAGTTGCCAAGCATCTCGAACATGGTGTGGTGGTATGTATCGTGGCCAACCTCCTCGAGGTCGTTGTGCTTACCGCTAACACGCAGGCACTTCTGGGTATCCGCTCGACGGCGTGGCTCTGGGTCACGAGTCCCAAGTATGATATCTTTCCATTGGTTCATACCTGCATTCGTAAACATCAGCGTGGGGTCGTCCTTGATAACCATAGGAGCTGATGGTACGATAGCGTGCTGTTTCGACTCGAAAAACTTCTTATATGAGTCGCGAATCTCATTTGCTGTCAACATCTTATTATACAATTTTACAATTTACTATTTGATAATTGTCTATTTGGGGTGCAAAGTTACACATTTTTTCGGAAATGCTTTGTGATTTCGTGGAAAAAGATTAACTTTGCGGCAAAATAATTGGAATATGGCACTGAATCTTAAAAGGAATTTGAAGACTTATTACTCCATAAAGGAGGTGTCAGAGATGTTCGACTTGCCCGAGAGTACTTTGCGCTATTGGGAACAGGAGTTTACATTCTTGAGGCCGAAGACAACGGGTGCAGCTAAGATACGACAGTATCAGGAGAAGGATCTAGAGCAGATACGACTAATACATAATCTGGTGAAGGTTCGTGGTTTTAAGATCGCGGCTGCACGCGAGATTCTGTTGAAAAACCGAAAGGGTGCAGATACTAAGGCTGATGTGCTTGACGAACTGATAGAAATGCGGACAGAACTTTTAGCACTAAAAACGCAGTTAGATATGCTTTAAAACAATAATCTCCCCGCAATCGCGAGGAGATTATTGTTTATCTCTTGTGACCTCCAAACTCGTGTTTGTGTTGCTCCTTGAAGGCTGCGCCTTCTTTCAGCATCTCCTGTATGGCGCGCTCCAACTGACGATCGTGTCCGCTTAGGTAATCCTCAGGAGAGTTGTAGACTACGATGTCGGGGTTTAGCTGAGTGTTTTCGCCGTAGTCACCGCGAACATCAATACGCCCCACCTGTGGAATGCCGAACACGATGTCATTGACAAGTGTCTCCCACCATACGCTGGTAGAAGTACCAGCTACAGGGGCACCGATAAGTTTTCCAATCTTCATATCCTGATACTGACGGGGGAATCCGCAGGCATTGCTGTAGTCATCCTCACAAAGTACCACGCAAGATGGTTTGATCCACTGGGCTGAGGGCTCAACGCCTAGATATTTGCCGTGTGCGATGAAATGTGAGTGCTGCTTGCCACTAAGCAGGTGGCACAGATCGTCATGCAGATAGCCACCGCCGTTGTGGCGCTCGTCAACGATTACTGCATCGCGTTCGCGGTTGTCCTCGTTAAGAATCTCTTCATACAATTTACGGAACTTTTCGCCGTTCATTGATGAGATGTGTACATAGGCTAACTTTCCGCCTGATAAACTGTCAACTAAATGACGGTTGCGTTCAACCCAACGATCATACAAAAGGTTGTTGTAGGCAGTAAGTGAAATAGGACGAACGTTTATTTTCTTGCCATTGATGGTAAGGCGTGTCAATTTCCCAGTCTTGCCTGCCAGCAGAGGATAGAAATCTTCGCCCTTCTTGATAGGTGTCCCATCGATAGCCTCAATGATGTCGCCTGCCTTAACGCCTGTGTTTCGAACAGCCAGGGGACTTCCCTTTACAATTTCAGCAATTTTTAGACCATCGCCCTTATAGCTTTCGTCATAGAATAGCCCTAGCGATGCTGTGCGATATTTCACTGGGTCGTAATAACGGGCACCTGTATGCGAGGCGTTAAGCTCTCCTAGCATTTCGGCTAACATGTCACGGAAGTCGTATTCGTTGTTGATATATGGCAGGAACTTCTCGTAAACCTTTTTATATCCAGCCCAGTCAACCCCGTGTAAGTCGGTTCGATAGAACTTGTCATCAACCTGGCGCCATACGTGCTCGAACAGATGCTTGCGCTCGGCATAAGGGCGATAGATGAACTGGGCTTCGAAGTCAACGTTGGTACGTTTACCCTTGGCTATTTCAATCTTCTTGATACCGCCCTTGCTCAGTACGAAGAGGTTCTTAAACTTATTGTCGGGCTGTAGGTTGCCGCGGCCCACTTCCTTCTGCAGCAGTTCGTTCTTGTCCTCTAACAGGTCGTACTTATATAGGTCGTAGCCATCGTCATAGGCTGCCTCGTAAATCAGTGTATCGCCCTTAGGTGTAAGAAATCCGTCGCCCAAACTGGTAGAATGGGCTGTAAGACGAACTACACGATCACGACAGTTTTCAAGGTCAAACTCCAATGGCACTATAGTTGGTGACTTTTTTTTATCGTCAGACTTCTTGTTGTTATCGCCATCGGTTTTCTTTGCAGGTTTGTGAGCTTCGTCATACAGAGCTTTCTCCTCTTTGTTCATCATAAAGCGCTCATAGGCATCAATATCGAAGAACATGATAAAGAAGTCGCTGTGATATCCATGGCCACCATGATTCTTATAACCACGACGGTTACTCTTAAACAGCATGGCCTTTCCGCCGAGAGCCCAATGGGGATTGAAGTCGGTATAAGCGCTGTTGGTTAGGTTGTAAGGTTTCTTCTTACCCGAGGCATCGATAAGTGCAATGTCATCGTGGTGATAACCACCGTCACCGTAGTATGTAGCCAGTAGCCAACGGCTGTCGGGACTCCACTCAAAGTCGATGTCGCCATCAGAATATGAGAAGAGGTTCTTTCCGTCCATTACTGTGCGAATCTGTTTAGAAGCCAAGTTGATGATGCGGATGGTACCGCGATCCTCGAAGAATGCAATCTCCTTTCCATCAGGACTGAATCGTGGATAGAATGATGTGTGGTTCTGTTTAGTGAGTTGTTCTTCAACGATGTCGGTAGCATAAGTAAACTGTTTCTCATCCTTGTTCTTGATGGTGGCAAGGTAGATGTTCCAGCAACCGCCACGCTCAGAGGCGTATGCGATACAGCGACCGTCGGGCGAGAAACTAAGATTGCGCTCCAATTCAGGAGTGTCGGTAATGCGGATATTGGTCTTGTAATCAACCGAAGTAACGTACACCTCGCCGTGAACGATGAATGCCACCTCCTTGCCGTTTGGCGATGCACATATTTCGGTGACGTTCTTGGTGAGCACATCCTGTATCATTTCGTGATCATTGCGGTCGCTCACAATGCTGATGTTAACACGCTGAGGCTTGCTCCCCTGACGTACGGTGTATATCTCACCATCGTATCCGTAACACATAGTACCATCGGTTGCAGCTGTGAGGAAACGCACGGGATTAGTTTTATGCTGTGTAATCTGCACGTTCTGAGTGCCATCTATGCTGCGATACCATATGTTGAAGTTGCCGTCGCGTTCACTTAGGTAATAGTAACCTTTGCCGTCGGCAGTCCATACAGGAGTACGGTCCTCACCATCAAAGTCGGTAAGCTTAGTGTATTTGCCCTTCGACAGCATCCAGATGTCACGACAGATAGGTGACTTGTGATGTTTGCGATACATATCCTCGCTGCCTTTGATGTCGTGATATAGTATATCGCCCGTTTTACGGTTAATGTTGATATCAGCCATAGGTAGGGCATTGAACATACGGATGCGACCGCCATTCACGCTAGCCTCATAGATTTGTGGAAACTTTGCCATTCCTGGTATAATAGACTGACGGCTGGGCATGTCGGACATACTGAACAGCACGTGGTCATTATCAGAGAATGTTAGTATAGTCTTTGTGTGGCTACTAGTGGTAATCTGCTTGGGTTCGCCGCCGTCCTTTGATACAATCCAGATGTTGGTGCAGTCCTCGCGGTCAGAAGCAAAAGCAATCTTGCTGCCGTCGGGACTCCAAACTGGGTTTGAATCGTATGCAGGATTAGTTGTTAGCTGTTTGGCAGCGCCACCAGACACGGGCACAGTAAACAGATCGCCCTTGTAAGAAAACACGATTGTCTTGCCATCGGGCGAGATAGCGCAGTAGCGCATCCACAATGGGCGCTCTTGAGCCGTAACCGATGCCGACATCAGACAGGTTAAAACTAGTAATAGTAATTTCTTCATATATATACCTTATTATTATATTATAGGTTCCCAACCGTCGTTTCTATTAAATACTACTTTAGGAGTAATCTTAGAAGCTTCGGCTTTTGTGAGTTGACGGCTCCATGTTACACGCTGTTTGGGCTGATTGCCAGCACCGTGATTGTTGTATTCTAAATAGCGGGCGGTCTGCTCGCGATGTTTCTCCCAATGGTGCCAACCTTCGGGACGGATATGTGCGCCCAGTTCGCAGTTCATAAACAGCGTATATCCATAATCGCGCCAGGGACGCCCCAAATATACCTTTGTAGTATTAACGCTGGCGATGAGTTGGCAGTTGTTGAAAATATATCCGAACGCTTGATCCTTTGGCGTTGAGGCTGCAGTCACATATGAATTGATCAGGCTTTCGATAGTGCACCCCTCAAACCACGCTGTAGACGGACCGAAGATAAAATCGGTGGTGCCGCAGATGTAGCAGTCCTTAAAATAGAGTCGGGTACCGGCCACACCTGTATATACGGTATCCTGGTGACCGACAAAACGACAACCTATGAACATCAGTCGATCGCCCTCGGTATGCATTGCTACTGCTTGTCCTAGTCGAGCGGAGTTGTTCTCAATGGTAATGTTTTTTAGCGTAATATCGTTACCCTCGATTTTCATGGTGTAGGTACGGAATGTGCCCATTCCCATGGGACGATCGGAGGTTTTAATATTCGCGTGATCATCATAGGTGATGATAGTATTGTTGGCATCTTCGCCGCAAATCTCGATGTTTTGTAACCACGAGGGGATAATCAGCTTCTCCTTGTACGTTCCGTTCTTTACGAAAATTACCTTATGATAATCCATAAACGCTCGGCACACCTCAATAGCCTCGTCGACAGTGCGAAACTCACCGGTACCGTCGCGAGCAACAACAATCGTATCAGGATTGTCGTACTTGCCAGCGGCCCTGCTATATTGTGTTTCGGCTATAATGGCTAGTAATAGCAGTAGTTTTTTCATCAATTATAAGTAGTTTTACATTATTTCGCTTATCTCCTTTAGGTCGTTAATCTTCTTCAGGTTCTCCATAATGGCGCGCACGTTTTCTCGGTCGTGTACACGCATCTCGATTGTTCCTTCAAAAATCCCCTCCTCGCAGGTAATGAGTATTTTGTGGATATTGACATTCATCTGCGACGAGATGACCTGAGTGATATCATTAAGCATTCCCATGCGGTCTATACCACTGATACGGATGGTGGCATCGAAGAAGAGTTTCTTATGCATATCCCATTTGATGTCGAGGATACGGTTACCATAGCTAGTTTTTAGCTTTGCTGCAACCGGACAGGCACGCTTATGTATTTCAATCTGATTCTTATTGTTAATATATCCCAGTGCATCGTCACCAGGGATGGGGTGACAGCAGCCCATGAACTTATATTGCTTGAAATTCTCCTCGCTGATGTAAACGGGCTTCTTGCGGTTGAATTTGTCTGGCACCACAAATAACTCCTGCTTGTGTGAATCCTCCTTTTTCTTTTTGCTACCAACGAATGGTACGAACTTGCGCCAACCAGAACCACTGTCTTCTTGCTTGTTCTTTCCGTTCAGCTCGTCAACATCCTTTTCGCCTAGTAACACAATTTTTTCGCCCAGAGCCTGAAAAAACTCAGTTCGCTTGGAATATTCGTGAAACTCAGCCAGTTTATCAGCGAGAACTGTTGTGGACTCAAAGTTGTTTTTCTTAAGAAATGCATTCAGAATCTCCTCGCCCTCGCGCTGTGTCTCGCGGTTGTCACGGCGCAGTATGGCCTGAATCTTAGCTTTAGCTTTGGCGGTAGATACGAAGTTAATCCAACCTGCGTTGACGTGTTGCGACTTAGATGTGAGAATCTCAACTTGGTCACCACTCTGTAGTTTGTAGCTAAGTGGAACTAACTTGTGGTTTACCTTAGCACCGATACAGTGACTGCCTAGGAAGGTGTGGATGGAAAAAGCAAAATCGAGTGCCGTACATCCTGCTGGCAGAGTACGAATCTCACCCTTAGGTGTAAACACGAATATTTCGCTAGCAAACAAGTTGAGCTTGATGGTATCCAAGAAGTCCATAGCATCGGGCTGTGGGTCATCCAGAATCTCTTTGATGGTGCGCAACCACTCGTTCAACTCGTTCTCGTCCTCGGTATATTCCTCCTCAACACCGTCCTTATATTTCCAGTGGGCTGCAAATCCTTGTTCGGCTATCTCGTCCATACGGTCGGAGCGTATCTGTACTTCAATCCACTGTCCTGTCTTCGACATCAGTGTTACATGCAATGCTTGATAGCCGTTTGCCTTAGGTTGTGAGAGCCAGTCGCGCAGACGGTCGGGGTGAGATTTGTATATTCTGGAAATAGCAACATAGATCTTGAAACACTCGTTGACCTCGTCGTCGCGGTTGTTGGGGGTGAATATTATTCGTACAGCTAGTATATCGTAAATCTCTTCGAATGACACGTGTTTGTTCTGCATCTTATTCCATATAGAATAAGGCGTCTTAACACGTTCTTTGATTTCATATTTTATGCCCATTCCATTGAGGGCATTCTCTATGGGAGAGGTGAACTGCGAAAACAACTCGTCGCGGTCCTCTCGGGTCAGTTTAAGTTTCGATTCAATCTTAGCATACTCGTCGGGGTGTTCAAACTTAAAACTCAGGTTTTCAAGTTCGGTTTTTATCTTGTTCAATCCAAGACGGTTGGCTAGCGGGGCATATATATATAATGTCTCGCCTGCAATCTTGTACTGCTTATTGGCTGGCTGACTATCAAGCGTACGCATGTTGTGCAGTCGGTCACATATCTTGATGATGATTACACGGATATCATCGCTCATGGTGAGCAGTAACTTCTTGAAGTTCTCTGCCTGTGCCGATGCCTGCTCGCCGAAGATTCCTCCGCTAATCTTTGTCAGACCATCGACGATTTGGGCTATTTTGGCACCGAAGATGTTTTCGATGTCCTCCACGGTATAGTCGGTATCCTCTACTACATCGTGTAACAATGCGGCACAAATACTAGTAGATCCCAAACCAACCTCCGAACATGCAATCTGAGCCACAGCTATGGGGTGCATTATATATGGCTCGCCTGAAAGACGGCGAACACCCTTATGGGCTTGACGTGCAAAATTGAAGGCCTTTGTGATAAGTTCTACCTTCTTGCGATGACGCGATGAAATATAGTCGTTCAATAATTGCTCGAACGCTTCGTTGATCATCTGATCATCTCTTTCCTCTTGGGTTAATTGCTTCTCTTCTTCCATTTCTAAAAATTATCTTCTACGACGCTTGCTGCTTTTTTTTGTGCTTCTCTTAGCAGTGCCACGTTTTTTTGCGGCGCTGGTACGGCCCCTGCGGGCGTTGCGCGACTTGCGTGCTGATGTGCGTCCGCGGCGTACGTTTTTCTTGCTACGGAATGTTGGCTGGTCGTCGTTTACCTCAACTACAGCACGCTTGGTAAGCAGTTCACTGGTGCGATAGTTGTATATGCTGTCTTGTAAATCGATAAATCGACCAGTATCAGCCATAGGCAATCGGATGGCGTATTTCTTGGTGGCTCCGGGCACGATGTCGCGGCGGTATTGCGGATTAAGTGAGCGCAACATCTCGATGTCGAGATCGAGTACATTCGAGATCTGCTCCAAATGCACGTCGCGATCAACTACGATAGTGTCGGTCTGCAGTGGTAGGCGGGTACTCATTGGACATATGTCGTGCTCGCAATAATAAGTCATTGCATAGTTGGCTGCTATGAAAGCAGGCACATATCCGCGAGTCTCAGCGGGTAGATATGGATACAACTGCCAATAGTCCTTAAGTCCGCCTGAACGGTGGATGGCCTTGTTGATGTTGCCAGGACCACAGTTATATGCTGCGATAACTAGGTTCCAGTCGCCGAAAATTCGGTACAAGTCGCGCAAATATCGCGCAGCGGCATATGAGGCGCGAATGGGATCGCGCCGCTCGTCGACCAGTGAGTTTACCTCAAGTCCATACTGCTTACCTGTACCTAACATAAACTGCCATAATCCAGTGGCGCCTACTCGCGAAACAGCTTTGGGGTTCAGAGCACTCTCAATGACAGGTAGATACTTAAGCTCTAATGGAACCTGATAAGCCTCTAGAGCATCCTCAAAAATGGGAACATAGAAGTTGGCTGCTCCAAGCATATAGCTAACTGAGTTGCGCAAACGTCCCATGTATCGGTCGATAAATCGCTGTACGATATCGTTGTATCCCATCTCCATTACAGTTGGCATACGGCGAAGTCGTTCAATATACTCTTCTGGAGTGTAAGTTGGATTTTCATCCTTCATTTGGCAGTCGCCAGGCATGCTGAGGTATGTCTTTGACATATAAAGACTCATAAGGCTATCGAGATCGAATGTCATAGCCTCTGGGAACTCGATGAGCTCCTCGTTGCCCTGCTTGTCTAACACAGAAATCTCGTCCTCTATTGGTACAAATAGAGAGTCTACCTCCTCTTCTTCATCATCGTCGTAATCAGGATTGTCTAACACTGTCTGTGCGGCAAGTGGACTACTGAACAACAGCATCCATGCAAAACTTAAAATTATTATGTTATTCTTTTTTATCATATTCTAAAAGTTTAAACTACACTGCAGTCCAACGGACGCAGAGTTGAGTGGATTGCTGGAGGTGTGGTTGTCTAGAATCGTCGGTTCTATCTTCAGGCTCAAATCCTTAGATATGTCAAACACCGATAGTTCTGCGTCCACGTAAGCATCAACCACGGATAGCGCGTATACACCAACCAACACAAAGAAACTCATGTCACGCCAGCGGCGATAACGGTCCTTACGTTTTTTGAAGAGAGTCTTGAATCGCTCTTCGTTTGCTGGTGTTATCTGGTTGCCCAAATGTAGGAACTGGTTATAACTCTGTGTATTGGGGTCATTATCCATCAAGTCAAGATATGCCTGCGAATAGTCCTTGTACATAGTGTTGTTCCAATTCATCGCGTATAGGCATCCTAGGAATCCTCCGTAGACCAATGGTAGTTTCCAATATTTTCGGTTGTAGATTTGTCCTCCGCCCGGAATCACCAGTGCCAGCCAAAGAGCACGTTTTGGATCAGGACGCCACAGATTCATGTCCTTCACAGGGGTCTTAATAATCCGTGTTGAGTCGACCAATATCGACATTTCATTGTATACGATCTGCGTCAGCGAGTCATTCTCCAAAGGGTCTTGTGCCCACACGACACCATTGCCCACCATCAGAAGTAAGCCCGTAATCCATAGTTTGCTTATTTTTCTCATTTCTGACTTTTCTTCACTTTGTCGAAGACCTGCATTACAAACTCTAGTTCGTCCTCGTTGCTGAAGTTTATGCAAATCTTACCCTTTACCTCAGGGGAACAGGTCATTGTTACCTTTGTATTGAACAACTCAGACAAACGGTCTCTGAGTATGCTATATTCTAGCGGCAACTGGTTGGGTGAAATCATTTTTCTTACCTCCTGTAGAGGTTCACCCTTTTTTACACGCTGTACCATCTCTTCAACCTTGCGTACTGAGTATCCGTTGCGATGCACATCTTTAAACACCTTGAGTTGTTGCGAGGGACTGTCGAGTGACAATAGCGCACGGGCATGCCCCATATCAATGTCACGGTTTTTAAGTGCCATCTGTATCTGTGCGGGCAACTTAAGCAGGCGCATATAATTGGTTATCGATGCTCGGCTCTTGCCTAGACGTTCTGACATTCTCTCTTGAGTCATACCAGTCGTCTCGGCTAATCGCTGATAAGCAAGCGCTATCTCTATTGCGTTCAGGTCCTCGCGCTGGATGTTCTCGGCTAGTGCCATTTCCATCACATGTTCATCGCCTGTTGCCATAATATAGGCTGGCAATTCCTTGATACCAGCCATGTTGGATGCTCTCCAACGGCGTTCGCCGGCGATGATTTGATAGCGGTCGTTACCATCAATCTTTCTTACGGTGATAGGCACGATTACGCCAATTTCGCGAATGCTTACTGCTAACTCCTTCATTGCACTCTCGTCGAATTCGCGACGAGGTTGGTCTGGGTTGGGCTCTATCTGATCTATCGGTAGCATCAGTAGGTTGGCTGTGCCTTTTGTTCTGATATCATTAGTATTTATGAGTGCATCTAGTCCTAGACCTCTGCCAGTACCAATGTTGTCAAGTCCTCTTCCCAGGACATTTTTGTCGTATTTCTTCTTGACGGCCATTGTTATTTCTTGTTCTTGTATATGATTTCCTGTGCTAGCGCCAAATGGTTCTTTGCTCCTGTAGAGTCTGCATCATACAGTATGACGGGAAGTCCGTGACTTGGAGCTTCTGACAGTTTTACGTTTCGCTGTATTACTGTCTTGAATACCAGTTCCTGGAAGTGACGCTTAACCTCATCATAAATTTGGTTTGCCAGGCGCAGACGGCTGTCGTACATCGTTAAAAGGAATCCCTCTATCTCCAGTGCAGGGTTCAATTTGTTCTTGATTATTTTGATGGTGTTAAGTAGTTTGCTGATACCCTCCAGTGCAAAGTACTCACATTGTACAGGGATGATAACAGAGTCGGCTGCAGTAAGAGCGTTAACGGTGATGAGGCCTAATGAAGGCGAACAATCAATAAGTATGAAGTCGTACTCATTTCGAATAGGCTCTAACATGTTCTTAAGTACTCTCTCACGCTCGCCTAGATTTAGCATCTCAATCTCGGCACCTACCAAGTCGATATGGCTTGGAACTATGTCCAGACCCTCGATGTCGGTAGTGTACACAGCCTCGTGTACATCGGCCTGATTGATGATACACTCGTATAGCGAGCAATCTACCTCCTTGATGTCAACGCCCAAGCCGCTTGATGCATTTGCCTGAGGGTCGGCGTCAACTACGAGGACAGTCTTCTCTAGCGTAGCCAGAGAAGCTGCCAGGTTGATGGTTGTAGTGGTCTTACCCACACCGCCTTTTTGGTTTGCTAATGCAATAATCTTACCCATTTTATTCGGTTCTATCTTGATAAAAATAAGAAATTTGGGCACAAAGTTACACATTTCTGTCGAGAAACCGCTCTATTTAAACCTTTTTTCGTACTTTTGCACGCAAATCTTTGATATTTTATGGAAATTAAACGACCTTTACTGCTCATTTCTAATGATGACGGCTATCAGGCAAAGGGACTAAACTGCCTGGTAGAGATGCTTAAAGATATGGCTGACATCATAGTTTGTGCCCCCGATGGTGCACGCAGCGGATTCTCGTGTGCTTTTTCGGATAGCGAACCTATGCGTTTGACACTGCAGCACAAGGAGGATGGGGTAGAGATTTGGAGCTGCAATGGAACTCCGGTCGATTGTGTAAAAATGGCCTTAGCCAATTTGTGTCAGCATCGTCCTGATTTAGTTATAGGTGGTATCAATCACGGCGACAATGCCTCGGTTAATACTCACTACAGCGGCACTATGGGTGTAACTATGGAGGGGTGTCTGAAGTATATCCCGTCATTAGCCTTCTCGCTGTGTGACCTTGATTCTGATGCCGATTTCGAACCGATGAGGCATTATGTTAGGGAAATGACAAGCCGTGTGCTGGCAGAGGGATTGCCTAAAGGTGTGTGTCTTAATATCAATTTCCCTAAGGGTGATGATTATGCTGGTGTGAAAGTTTGTAGAATGGCATACGGTACTTGGTATAACGAAACCGAGAAGCATCATCATTCTCGTGGGTATGACTACTGGTGGATGATTGGTCATTACCGCAACGACGAGCCTGAAGCTGAAGATACTGACAAATGGGCTCTGACAAACGGTTTTATAGCGATAACTCCAACCACTATCGATGTAACAGCTTATGAGGCTATGGACCAGATTAAAGGCTGGAAATTATGAAGTATTACCTGATAGTTGGCGAAGCCTCTGGCGATCTTCATGCATCACACCTAATGCGGTCGTTGAAAGAAATTGACGCTGAAGCGGATTTTAGATTCTTTGGCGGTGATATGATGACGGCTGTTGGTGGAATACGTGTGCGCCATTATAAGGAGTTGGCTTATATGGGCTTTGTTCCTGTGCTGTTACACTTGCGTACTATATTGCGCAATATGAAGATGTGTAAGCAAGATATCGTAGAATGGAATCCCGATTGTGTGATTTTGGTGGACTATCCTGGGTTTAATCTTAAGATCGCTAAGTATGTAAAATGTCATACAAACATTCCTGTATATTATTATATATCTCCTAAGATATGGGCATGGAAGGAGTATCGCATCAAGAATATTAAACGCGACGTGGATGAGCTCTATTCAATCCTCCCATTTGAGGTTGATTTCTTCGAGAAGAAGCATAATTATCCGATGCATTATGTGGGTAATCCGACGGCAGATGAGGTAAGAGAGTTTCTGCAGTCAACTCCAACGGCGAAGAAGGAACATATTATTGCCCTTTTGGCCGGATCTCGAAAGCAGGAGATTAAGGATAATTTGCCTGCTATGCTGGAGGCCGTAAAAACTTATGAAAATGATTATCATATTATTGTAGCAGGAGCGCCTGGTATAGCCCCCGATTATTACAAGCAGTTTATTCAGGACTCTAAGGCAGAGATAGTGTTCGGTCAGACCTACACGTTGCTTGCAAAGTCGCATGTAGCTCTGGTTACCAGTGGCACTGCCACACTCGAAACTTGTCTATTTGGTGTGCCCCAGGTGGTGTGTTATAAAATCCCGATGCCTTGCATTTTGGGCTTCTTGCGTCGCCACTTTCTGAAAGTAAAATATGTTTCGCTTGTTAACCTTGTGGCAGGACGTGAAGTCGTAAAAGAGTTACTTGAGGATTTCTCAGTGACGAACATACGCACCGAACTTGATAAAATCCTTACTGACGATGCCCGCGAACGTATGCTCGAAGGATATAAAGAAGTATCACGCGCGTTGGGCGACAAGAAGGCCCCTGATAATGCGGCAATGCTTATGATAAGCAAATTGAGAAGTTAGAATAGAGATTTTAGATTTTTAAACATTATAAATATGAAAAAGATTTTTTGTTTGGCCCTGATGGCTGTAGCAGCTATGGGCGTTAGTGCACAGAACATTCAGGTGCATTATGATTTTGGGCGTAACATCTATCCCGATCAGGAGGATGGTCGTCAGAAGGTTACTGTTACACTCGAGCAGTTTAAGGCTGATAAGTGGGGTTCGTGGTACTACTTCGTTGATGTTGACCTGACTAATAAGTTCACTGAAGGTGCCTACACCGAGATTTCACGTGAGTTTAATATTGGTAAGGATGGTTTTGCTGCACACGTAGAGTACGATGGTGGACTGAATCGTTTCGGTTCATTTCAGCAAGCAGCCCTTCTTGGTGGTGCCTATAATGGTCATAATGCGGACTTCTCTAAGACATGGAGCGTCCAGCTTATGTACAAGCGTTTTTTCAAGAGCTACGACAATACATCGGCCTACAACTCAATGCAACTTACAGGTGTTTGGGGACTGAACTTCGCCAACAAGAAGTGTACCTTCTCGGGCTTCATTGATTTCTGGCGTGGCGAGAAGGCCAATGGTAACGGCCAACTCGTTATTCTCTCTGAGCCTCAGTTATGGTACAACATCACCGACAACCTCAGTGTAGGTAGTGAGGTTGAGATAAGCAACAACTTCATCTACAATACTTATGATGATAAGACCTTCTTCGTAAATCCAACACTCGCAGTTAAGTGGAATTTCTAAAAAACATATAATCCCCGCCCAACCAGGCGGGGATTATTATCTCTATTTCACGACAACTTTCTTCCTGTTGTGTATATACAATCCATTTTGTGTGGGTTTATCTATTTGTCGTCCATCGATAGTAAACCAACGGTCATCGGTCGTGTTCGACGCTTTCATCCCCTGCATGCCTACAGTCTCAACATCGTCACCCTGTTCCTTTGATGGTAGAATAACACCGCCAGAAGCTTGCGATGCAGTATTGGTAGCATTTATCTTGCTTGGGGTTACAGTTACCGAGAAGATCTTGCCATGAGCTTGATCGCGTTTTCCTACTCTGGTGCCAAAACCTTTTCGTGTGGTAGCTCTAGCAAACATAGGTACTTCAACCATATACAGATAACAATATGTAGGTTCTGTTACTTGATATTTAACTTCGGCTTCTAAACGGCCATCCTCACTTGTTCCCAAAGTCACAGGTGCCCCTGTTCCAATTCTGAGGTGGAACTCATAGCCAGGGTCAACTATTTGGTCAATCTTTATAATACCTTCACCCGCAGGTATCATGAAGGTGATTCCATCGTAGTCTTCCGCATACTGGCCTCCACCGGGAGTTAGTTCGTTGTTTTCTACGCTGTTGGCAACGTTACCTGCAGCTTCATCAGTCATTGTGGTTGCGATAAAGATAGCTGTCTCACCATTCTCGTCCTTTCCAACTCCATCACCTCCTTCTGGATTCTCTGCGTCAGGCTTAAGGGTATAAAGAATATCGTCCGAACTGTGGTTCGTCATGTCGACATCTTCGAAGTCGTCTTTGTTGACGGTCTTTGTTTCGCCGTCAGTGAGTGGTGCGATGTGTATGCCAATTGTAATACTATCGGCAACAGTTGTTGCTAATACTTTATCCTCAGCGTCTCTTATCTCCTTCATCATCTGTCCGTCCTTATAAACGGTATACTGTGGTGCGGTTGGTGAGAGGTTGTATTCGTAGCTTACATTTGAGAATCCTTTAATTGCACTCACACCTTCATCATTCGCGATGATGAGTTTCCCTGGGAAGTTACCATTACATGTAAATGTCAGTGTTCCTGTATTATCAGAGTTGTTGTAATAGATACTCTTTACCATACAAGTATCCATGATGTAAACCTTCAACTCTGGCAGTTGACTTTCGATTACGGTGGTGCCTCTCTGGTCCTTGTTGATGATCAGCGTGTTGTTCTTCGCATTGTATAGATATAGTGGCTGCTCTGGGTCTTGGGCTTGGTTACATACGTCCTCTGCATTGTCCTCAGTCACTTGTGTTCCTCCTATCCACAGATCAAAAGTCTTAGCTTTAGCTTTCTTAACCCTCAGTACATAGGTTGCCGTAGCTTCCTCGTAATTGTTGTTGCCAGCAAAACTTACCTTGATAGTGGTCTCGCCTATACCTTCTATTTCTATTACTCCGTCAGTGACGGTAGCCACCTGTGTGTTCGATGAACTGATTGCCACAACGGTTATTCCCTCAGGACTTGTAGTTGCTGTAGGTGCAATGAAAGTATCACCGAAAGTTACTGAGTAACTCTCCTTGTCGAATGTAATTGATGGAATAGCCTTTGAGATCTCAACTTTTGCACTATCTGCGATGGTGTTGTAGTTAGTTCGCTCAATCTGGTAGTGTGCCCAATATGTACCAGCATCGGTGTAAGTGGGTGACTCATCGAGATTGTATGTTCCTTTCTTGGTACCATATTTGATGGTAGCCTCTTCTGGAGCAGTAACCGTGATACCGTGCCCTATGCCATCATATGTACCGGTGTATCCTGTTGCAGTAATACCAGTGATTGTTCCTGCGCCAACGTTGAGAGTATATGTCGCAGTAGCCGGCTTATAGTTGTTGTTACCGGCAAAGCTTACGGTAATAGTAGTCTCACCGATACCTACGATTGTGATAGCTCCGTCAATGACAGTAGCCACCTGTGTGTTCGATGAGCTTGTAGCAGTAATATTCAGTCCCTCAGGATCAGTATTAGCAACCGGTGCAGTGAATGACTCACCGAATGTAGCAGTATAGCTCTCCTCATCGAATGTAATCGCAGGAGTAGCCTTGTTAATCTCAACCTTTGCACTATCTGCGATGGTGGTGTAGTTGGTTCGCTCCACCTGATAGTGTACCATGTATGTACCGGCATCGGTGTAAGTGGGTGACTCATTGAGATTGTATGTTCCTTTCTTTGTACCGTATTTGATGGTAGCCCCTTCTGGAGCAGCAACAGTTATTCCGTGAGCCCTGCCGTCGTATGTACCAGTATATCCTGTAGCAGTAACACCAGTGGTTGTTCCTGCAGCAACATTGAGAGTATATGTTGCAGTAGCCGGCTCGTAGTTGTTATTACCGGCAAAGCTTACTGTAATCGTAGTCTCACCGATACCTACGATTGTGATAACTCCGTCGGAAATCGTAGCCACCTGTGTGTTCGAAGAACTTGTAGCAATAACATTCAGTCCCTCAGGATTAGTACTGGCAACCGGTGCAGTGAATGTCTCACCGAATGTAGCAGAGTAACTTTCCTTGTCGAATGTTATTGATGGAATAGCCTTTGAGATCTCAACTTTTGCACTATCTGCGATGGTGGTGTAGTTGGTTCGCTCCACCTGATAGTGTACCATGTATGAGCCAGCATCGGTATATGTAGGCGACTCATTGAGATTGTATGTCCCTTTCTTGGTGCCATATTTGATAGTGGCGCCCTCTGGAGCAGTGACTGTAATGCCGTGTGGTTGACCGTCGTATGTGCCAGTGTATCCAGTAGCAGTAACGCCGGTGGTTGTTCCTGCAACAACGTTGATAGTATATGTTGCAGTAGTCGGCTCGTAGTTGTTATTACCGGCAAAGCTTACTGTAATCGTAGTCTTACCGATACCTGCGATTGTGATAACTCCGTCAATGACAGTAGCTACCTGTGTGTTCGATGAGCTTGTAGCAGTAACATTCAGTCCCTCAGGATCAGTATTAACAACCGGTGCAGTGAATGACTCACCGAATGTAGCAGAGTAACTTTCCTTGTCGAACGTGATCAATGGAGTAGCCTTGTTAATCTCAACTTTTGCACTATCTACGATGGTGGTGTAGTTAGTTCGCTCTACCTGATAGTGTACCATGTATGAACCAGCATCGGTGTATGTAGGTGACTCATTTAGATTGTATGTTCCTTTCTTGGTACCATATTTGATAGTGGCATCCTCTGGGGCGGTAACAGTTATTCCGTGAGCCCTTCCGTCGTATGTGCCAGTGTATCCAGTAGCAGTAACGCCGGTGGTTGTTCCTGCAACAACGTTGAGAGTATATGTTGCAGTTGCCGGCTCGTAGTTGTTATTACCGGCAAAGCTTACTGTAATCGTAGTCTTACCGATGCCTGCGATTGTGATAACTCCGTCAATGACAGTAGCCACCTGTGTATTCGAAGAACTTGTTGCAGTAACATTCAGTCCCTCAGGATCAGTATTAACAACCGGTGCAGTGAATGTTTCACCGAATGTAGCAGTATAGCTCTGCTCATCGAATGTAATCGCAGGAGTAGCCTTTGAGATCTCAACTTTTGCACTATCTGCGATGGTGGTGTAGTTAGTCCTCTCAATCTGGTAGTGTGCCCAATATGTACCTGCATCGGTGTAAGTGGGTGACTCA
>ONYZ01000039.1 GCA_900322175.1 uncultured Prevotella sp. | reverse complement strand
CAAAGCCCTGCATGGTTCCATCAACCCCTAGCCCCTTCTTCATAAGAAGGGGTCTCGACCTTATCCCCAAACCCCTTTCCCTATCCCAGGGCAAGGGGCTTCTAATTGATTCCGAGGGAAAACCCTCTCCATCAAAGTTTTGGTATGGCTCTCGAGCCTGTGCCCCTTCGGGGTTCGCCATATATTACTTAATGGGGCTTCGCCCCAAACCCCATTGGTGCGTTAGTGAGCAAACAAACTATCTATGTTTCAAGGGGTGTAGCCCTAAGAAAAACATTCCGCACGAGGAGGTCTTTAGAGTAATGCAAATTCTTTGAATCAACATTGAGTCTCGGATTGCGGAACGCAATCTGAGCAACGAAATACGAGAAGCTGTTTGAGCGGAGCGAGTTCTTCGAGTGATTTGAAGAATTTGTGTTACGGCCTCCGAGCTCAGGACGTTTTCTTAGGGCTACACCCCTTGCAGTATAGCTTGTTGCAGTACCAAACTTATTCCCCTTCGGTGTCGATATAGATCATCCTGCCATACTTATCCAGGAGATAGAACTGAGTGTAATCCTCGTTTACAGGCCTTCCATATAAGACATCATAATTAGCATTGAGCGATACGTCGTGCAGTATCTCATTACCGGTAGTCATCAATGCCACATTGGTGGTTCTGCCCGAATAAAATACACACAATCTATCATCATCGACAAAACTCATACATGTAGTAAATAGTTCATCATATTCACTAACCCACACGCGTGACCATACTACCTTTCCCTGTGCATCCACTTTGAACACAACCACGACTGGAGCGGCTCCTCCGGCAGTATAGTACTCTGCTCCACCAAGGAAGTAGATGTTGCCCTGCTTGTCTCTTACAGACTGTGTGAAGTATGCTCTATATCCGAGATCTCTTCTTTCATCATAGTCAGAAAATTCTCCAATCATGCGCCCCTCAGCATCGAATGTGAGCGCCACAAAGGTTTCTAATCCCTTCCTGCCAATCGCCACCACATTGCCGTCGGCAGTCTCATGAACTTCGTAGAGTTCGTCGGCCTGGTCGCCTTCCTCCTCATGAACCAGCTGTCCATTGGCATCTAAACGAGCAAAATAGAAATAATAATTACCATCAGAAAAATCCCTGCCAACAATGACCATACTGCCGTCCCTACACACATAAGCACTATGAATATCACCTTGCTTTAGACCTGGGTCATACTCGTACATCACAGTGCCTGTCTCAGGATTAACCCTGCACACCTTATTGTATGACCACGCAGCGATATGGCCCTCATCCGACACAGAAGCTTCATTATACCCTATATAGCTTCGCCACTTCACCCTGCCTTCGGCATCAGTCCTACGGAGACATAGTTGATCTTCTGTATAATAATATCTGCGTGACTGATCGATGAAGTCGCCTCCAGGCATCTGGTGTACAAAATCCAGCATCTCTTCGCCATCATAGTAATTCATCTCTACCAATCCTATCACAGAGGCGTACGACAGACGGGTAGTGAACGTCTCCTCCTTGGTCAACACCTTCTCGCCATCCAGGGCTTTTATCAGCAAGTGATACTCGGTATCAGGCGTCAATGCACGCACCACCACCTTCTCATCATTGGCAGTCGTAGTAACCTGCTTGATGAACACACCATCCAGATATATATAATACGTCAAGGGCTTAGGGAGTGTTATCTCTGCACGGTCCCTGTGGACTGTCACCACAGCCGACAACTCGCCATCGCTATAGGATGGCACTTCATGACCGTAAGAAAACTCTTCCCGCTCTGTGCTGCAACCAGTCGTCATCACCAGTGCTGCAACTATCAGCAGTGTTGTTATAATCGATTTCATGTTCATTTCATGTCAAAATTAAAAAACGTCATACTTTTAGCACCGTCATACCCTGCGTATTCTAACATCGGGCCCAAAATAAGTTTGCCATTATGGAATGTGCCAGTAAGCATATAAGGAGCAATCGTAGTATCACCGTAAAGCCCCAGCAGCTCCCAGCTCTTATTCGTGAAGTCGTAGACGTAGATGGAAGAGTTCTCATGAGTGCCTGCATAATAGAGTTTTCCGTCGTGCTCTATCAGACACTGGTAAAGTTTCGTCGAGTCGTAGACAGGTGTCAACTGTGCTCCTTTGCTCCACACGTCATTATTCGAATCATATACCCAGAGATGGCCTTCGGGCGTCATGAAGTAGCCATTGGTCTCGCCGCTTCCCGCCTGCATCACGGTCTGATTGGTTGGTCGGTCGGCCATCTTTGTCCATTTGCCTGTAGAGATGTCATACTTCCAGGTATCCATACACTGCTGATTGGGGATGTGATAGTCAGGATTAGAATAGTATCCGCCGCAGACATACACATGGCCGCTGGCAGTAAACATCCTCAATTGCACCACACCTTTCTCCGTAGGAACATCCGAGAGTTTCCGCCATGTGTCAGACGCAGAATCATACTCATACAGGGCGTTTGTCACCGTGTAGTTGTTATTGCCGCCGTGCTCATAGTCATACTTGTAATCCTCAGTGATGCCATACGCCTTGGATCCTACAGCCACTATCTCCACAATTTGGTAGGGCACATTTCTGTGTTTAGTCCAGGTCTTGGTATTGAGGTCGCAAGACACAAGCATATTCGTTTCCGACTGGGTGTAATAGTACATTCTGTCGCCAATTCTGAACGAAGCCCTGGCACCATGAGGCAGATCCTTGAACTCGCTGAACGGTGTGGTTTCCTCCTTTTCCGCCTTCAACGGCAGGATACGGATTTTCTTGGGCAGTGGCAGTTCCACGTCGCCCCAATGCAGCGCCACATCGTATGTCCCCGGCTCGATGTCATCGGCCATAGTAACACCAAATATATTATCATCTTCAGGATCCCAATAGCCATGACTGTACCAGTCTTCACTAGCTATAGGATAGATATGGCTGCCCACTCTTACTGATACAGGCTGACCTGTCATTGCCGCCCTTACAACAATGCCAAAGTGTCGCCAAGCCGAAAAATGCAGTGCTACATCATCTGTGGCATATTTAGCCGGGAGACTTCCTCCCTCATAGGGTATATCATCATTATAGCGTGGCTGCCCCCAAAGGTGCAGATAGCTTTCGGCGGTCATCTTGGCCAGACTCACCATGAGCGAGTTCGACTTAAACGAGTTTCTTTCTGTCTTCAGTACGGCACTCACCAGGTATTCGGTGCCCGTAACAGGTACTGTGAACGGTTTTTGAATTTTCTGCACGCGCTCGCTTGTGAGTTCCACATTGATTGCAGATAGCACATGGTCCACATCCTTTGCATCATAGACTAGCATCTGCACACTGTGATTGCTGAACGACTCGCCCATATCAACTGTCATATAGGCTACGAACGAATTACCCGAGGCCACCACACACGAATCCATCGTGATGCTAGGAAGCGAATAATTCTCCACCTCCTCCACCTTGGTACAAGCCATCAACGTCATGAAGATGGCACATAGAGATATTAATTTCTTCATCATTTAGTTGGCAAAAGTACACACTTATTTTCAGTCCACCAAATATTTTTCGCAAAAAGTAGCTTTTCACCTTTCGAAAAGTAAGTTTTTGGAAAGTGGGGAGTAAAGTTTTGGGATGCGAAAAGTAGCTTTTCGCAGGGTGAAAAGCTACTTTTTGATACTACTTTTTGCGTAGTTCCAGTTCGCGGAGGATGCGGCGGTCGCGACTGGGCTTTACGTAGTAGAGCCACTTGCAGTGATTACATACACGACGGTACGTCCCCGTCTTCATGCGTTCTAATTTGCTGCGCGGCAGCGTCTGCCCACACTTCATACATGTAATGTACTCCATAAACATTAAACTTTATACATTAAACATTAAATCTCTTACTTCTTACATCTTACCTCTTACCTCTTACATCTTACCTCTTACATCTTACATCATACATCAAAACGGATCGCCGTTTTGCCATTCTATTTCTGTCTGCTCGCCGTCGTTTGCTAGCCAGTCGATATCATCGAAGTCTAGTGGCTTATACATCTGGGGATCACCAGAAATCTCACGACAACCATAGAAGCGGTTGTTGGCCGGACATAGCACTATCGGGCGCTTGCCCAGTTGTCCCAGCTCCTTCCAGCGCATCTTCTGCACATCAACCCACGTGGCACGCATCGACTTCATAGAGTTGTTCTTGTCCGTCCACGTTATATTGTCGCTATACAGCACTACTCCGATGTCGGCCTGATTGTAGAATGCCATCGAACCATAGATGTCGGCCAGCGTCAGCTTCTTCTGCACGTTGTCGCTCGACAGTTTCTTGGGGTGCGCCACCAGCATCACCAGCACGTTCTCTTCGTGGGCAAAGTTCACACACTGTTGTACCACTTGGGCGATGATGGTCGACTCAATCTCGCCCTTCCGTCCCTCTAGCAGTATGTAGTTGAAAGGATCGATTATCACCTGCTTCACGCCCCTGTGGCGTACCAGATAACGGGCCCTGTTCAGAATGCGCCAGATGGTATTGTAGTTGTCGCTCTCGATATGGATGATACGATCATCAAGATACTTCTTTGCCCGATCGAAACTGCGCTGCCGCAGAGTCTTCTCGAAGGCACCCTTGCCGGTAATCAGCGATATGTACTCGCTATAGTGTCGGGCTGTAGGCCACTTCTCGGGCGAGAACACCGCCGCACGCCAGTCGTACTGACAGCACAGCCGCACCACGATATTATCCACAAACGTAGACTTGCCACTGCCTGGCAGCCCCGTAAACGGGATGAAGCGGCCCAGTTCGAAGTGCATCAGATGGTCCAGACCATAGATATTGATGGTCTTACCCGTTGGGATGCCGTTCTTGTAATAGTCGTCAAGTTGTGTCTCACAGTCGGCCAGTGTCAGTATTCCCTCCATCGGCGGCTCTTCGGCGTGCTCTATGCACCACTTTACGGCATCCTTGCCGTGGTGTATCAGCATGTCGTTGCCGTCCTTCAGCGTCTCGCCGTTGTATATCCACTCTACTATCTTTACCTGATACGTACGGAACTTGCGCACAAACTCGTCGCGAAGTTTTATGCCCGCCTTGTCCATATCGCCCGCAAAGAGTATTGTCTCTACGCCCTTCATCTCGAAGTCGATATACTCATCAAACACGCTGAGATTGGTGCCAGCACCGTTGGGCACCGATATCACGTTATGATAGCCACACTCCATCAGCGCCAGCGCATCCATCATGCCCTCGGTCACTATCAGCGTGTCGGCACCCAGTGCTGCAGTGATGTTCCACGGCAGAACCTTGCAGTCGGCCTCAAACTGGAACTCCTTTTCCAGACTCTTGTACTGGCAGTTCTTAACCTCGCCCTCCTCGATAAACTGGAACGCCAGGAATGTCACGTCCTGCCCCTCAGTCTTCCCGCTCTTACTCTTACGTGTGCAGTAGCCCACGTGGGCATTGTGGGCTGTCTCGGCCGATATGCAGCGGGTCTTAAGATAGCTCATGATGTTCGATGGATATGGACCGGTGTTAATCTTCGATGTGTCCACCTGATGATAATACACGCGCTTGCGACTGTTAAGTCGGCGCCATTCGGCACTGTTCTCGCGCCGCTCCTTCTCCAGTTCATCATGCTTATCCTGGGTGATGAATATCGCATCGCACGAGCCCGAAAAGCAATGGCCGAAGCCTGTCTTGAGATTGATACACGCATCGCGACGCTTTTCATGACCGGGATGACCGCCACACACTGGGCAACTGAATCGAAGGTAATCGCCGTAGGTACGGGTGTTTTTAACCTCCGTCAGGTCTACTATTGTCCACTTATCGTTTGCCATTTTCGCTTGGTTGTTCGTTCATACTCTTTCTTCTCTCGTTTCTGATTCCACATAGCCCTGGGTATCCACTTGCTGTGTATCCACGACCATCTGGTGTCCTGACTCACCTGCTCAGGGGCATCGTCGGGGATTGGTTCTCCACGATAGCCGTATCTGCGCCCGTCTTTCTGGATATCATAGCCTAGATACTGAGGGGGCCGGGGGGAGTTGTCGGCATCATTCTGCGTGCCGTGACGGCACACGCAGACATGTCGCACATTCTTTTTATTCTCTTTATCTTCATTATCATTATTATTTTTATTATAACGCGCGTTATAATGCGGACGCGCACGTGAGGGCTTCGCGCTACGGCCTATTCCGAGAGTCTTAGAGAGGTACGGACTTGAGAACGTATCGTCATCATTATACTCAAACAGTCCCGACTCTGTCACGATACTCCAAAGCCAGTCAGAATCACATCCATTATCGCGTGCTACCTTTTTGAGCATACTACGGTGGCCTACGGCATTATGGCTTAGTCGCAGGCACTCAAACAGCGAGAGCATGGCCCCCTTAGCAATAAGGGCACCATCTCTCTCAATCAGTCGTATCATCTCTGGCGTATTCAGATACCAGAGTTCTAACTTAATACTTGCTATCATCGTTTTATCAAATCGTTAATTATTTGTTTGCGGTTTTTGCGGTAGTCTATGCGGCAGCTAATGTGGAGCCACCATACTTCGCGGCCGTTGCTGGCGGTATAGTGCTCCAGTATCAGCTGGTCGTAGTCGGCATACTGCTTGGCATACATCAGTATCAGGCGGGCAGCCTGCTCGTCGTTGGTCACGCTGAATGGGCGATGCTTCACCGGGATGGTCACATCGGCAGCCTCACCCTTCATGTGCTGCGACGTAGGCACGCCGTGTACCAGCGTGTTTACCAGCGGACAGCGGTAGCCGCTGTTCACCTGCAGTGGCAGTCGCAGGGCCTGTCGCACGGGTTCCAGCGCGCGGTCTACCAGGTTCTGCAGTGCCACTATATTCTGCTTCAGCGGAATGTTAGGTATAGGTTTCGGCTTATGATTAGCAGCTATGCTAGAGTAGCACATCTCGCCGAGAGTGAAATGCGCAGAGAGGCGCATGCTCATGTCTACTATTGGCTTATACATAATACTACAAATGTTAGAATTAATAATAGGGTTGAACGCAATCCTAAGAAGGGCGCCACTTGTTGAGTGACGCCCGACGGTAATAATCTAATTAGATTTAGAGATTGATACATAGCTCTACTGTTTTTAATGATTAATATTGCCGGATACGGTTGATTCCGAAATCCGTTGCAAAATTAATACATTTGGAGAGCTGTGTCAAGGGAGTAAATGGGAGTAAATTAGCTTACTCCCATCACAAAACACAAAAACTAAAGATCTTGATACAAATCGAAAACAGCCTTGTACATCAAGCTTATATCCTTGGGATTCTTGCGATGCTTCAGGTTGTCGACAATCTTAGTGGGATTCTTAGGAACATCCACTCCAAACAGCGAAAAAACCTGCGTGGTTATCGCATTGATCGTTGCGGGACGTCCATTAGCATCCTTAACCTTACGCGAAAGATAGAGTGAGTACACAAACTCCATCAGATCTGTCTGTGTTGCCTCCCACTTCAGTCTTGGCATCTCGGGGGTTACTACTGTGCTAGCCTTCTTGGGCATTGCCTTTCTTATCACTTTTCTGAATATCTTAATCATATCATTCATTTGTTATTATTGATTATACATATAAACACACGACTGTCTAGAGACCGTAAAAATACTGTCTCGTTGATAATAAGAAAGCTATAGAAAAATGAAAAGAGTTAGGCTACGTGGGCGAGTTCTCATGCAGAGCCCCGTCCCTGAGAAATGCAGCCCAACAACACGAACCTGGGCTGCGATAGTTCTCGCTATTATTTAGCCAATTTGTCATTCTAGATTGCAAAAGTAGCAAAAAAATGTCGAACTCGTGCGATAATCACAGATATTATTTAGACAATGTGGGTGATAACGCGTGTTTATATTAGTTAAATATAATTAAAAATGGGGGGGGGTAGTTAAAATAAACTAACAGTTTTATCAGTTAAATATATATCTTTGTAGCCAAAATTTTGATATAACGAAACAATAGTAATAAACAATTTAATTCTATTAGCTTATGAAAAAGAAAATGTATGAGAAACCTACGACGAAGGTTTACGAGTTGAAACAACAGCCGCAGTTGCTGGCTGGAAGTGGATTAGGAAACCCCGACGATTATGATAACGGCGGCGATCCATTTAATTCTTAAACAATCACAGTGTAGAACAATTAAAACGTAAAGACAATGAAGACAAAGAAGTATTTCTTTATGGCTGCACTGGCAATCCTGATGACTGCATGCAGCAGCGACGACAACGAACTGACCCAACAGCCAGCTAAGGCTGAGGGCATCCCCTTCACCGCCACTATCAGCATAGGCGAGAGTGCTTCCACCCGCGCACTCGCTGAGAATGGCTCTGGTGGCCTCACGGCCACATGGGCTGAGAATGATGAGGTAGCACTGATTCATAATGGTGTAATCGACAAGGTGACGGTCGCCAGTGTCAGCGGTGGCGTGGCTACTATCTCTGGTACTATCACGGGCTCTCCAACGACAGGTGATGCCGTGACGGTCATCTATCCTTACGATGCTGCCGATGGCACAACTGAAAATGTGAAGGCCGGCCTGCTTGCAGCTCAGGACGGTACGCTGGCCACTATTGCTGCGAACTATGATGTACGCAAGGGGACAGGTACGCTGAAGGTCAGTGGTACGGCATCGCTCAACGGCAACGTATCGCTCACCAACCTGTTCGCCATCATGAAGCTGACGTTAGCCAACGATGCCAAGAATCTTTGCATCATGGCCGACGATATCACCATTGCCGGTGCCACCCTCGCTTCGGAAGGCAAAGTGTTCACCGTGGCTGTTCCCGCAGTATCCTCAAAGACAGTCACCATCGTTGCCAATGACGAAAGCAACAACTACTATTATTTCTCAAAAGGTGGTGTTACAATATATGCAGGAAAGTACTATCAGAGTGCGCCTACGATGACCGCAATTGGTACCTCCAGCTCTGCGGATAAATATATGATTACGGGCAATGTTAGCACCCAAACCATCGAGGCCGGCAAGACGGTTGTGCTCTATAACGTCACTATCTCTAATGGCCAAATCGCCTGCTCTGGCAATGCCAACATTATCCTCATGGGTGCCAATACAGTTACTGCAACAACTGATAAAGCTGCCATCAAAATAGGCGGCTCAGGCACCACGCTGACCATTACGGGCTCAGGTTCACTCACCGCTACTGGCGGCATGTATGGTGCCGGTATCGGAACGGACCATAACGGGAGTGGTGGAAACATAGTAATTAATGGCGGTACGGTAACCGCTAATGGTGGCAATTATGGTGCCGGTATCGGAACGGGGCGAGCTCAAGGTGCCAGTATTACATGTGGCGACATTACGATTAATGGCGGTACGGTAACCGCTACTGGTGGCAATAATGGTGCCGGTATCGGAACGGGGGTGTCCGAAAGTAGCTCCAGCAATACATGTGGTGCTATCACGATTGGCACTGGCGTTACCATGGTTACTGCAACCAAGGGCAATAGAGCTCTTAATAGTATAGGTAAAGGAAGAGCAAATAGCGGCACTCAAACCTGCGGCACGATTACCATCGGTGGCGATGCCACAACCTACGCTACAGGTGTGACAGCAAACACATTCACCTACCCAGCACCCTAACGCGCAGAGATCACGGGGACAGGTCATTGATCTCAGAGATCACGGGGACAGGTCATTGATCTTTATTAAAGTGCGATCAAGACGATCACAGAGAAGAGCGCTCCTGATCATATCACACATAACAACTAACGCAAACGCCTCGCATCGGAAGAATGATGCGAGGCATTTTTTCTTGCAAAACACTTGCAAGTTTCAAATAATCATCGTATCTTTGCAGCGTCAAATCGCAATAAACGTAAAAAATGAACGCAAGACGCGAGAAATCAAAACCTCAGAAGCCCCAGTTGAACTCACAGTTGGAGATGATGGAACAAAAGAAACCTGTAATGGTAAATACTTGGATTGAAAATCTAGGTAAATACTTGCTTGACATTTCCAAATTTGTCACGACAGGTGTTGTGATAGCTTCTTTATTTAAAGATATGGATGACAGCAAAACTATTTATATAATTGGTACAGTAGTTGCTGTGTCTACATTGATAGTTGGATTAGTATTAACAAATAAGAAAAAGAGAAAGGAGGACTGATTATGGGAATGTATCTTATATTTTTGGTTTATGGTGTACCATGCATTTTATTCCTGCTTTTCTGCCTCACACCTAAGGGAAAGCACTGGTTGAGAATGAATGGATTGCTTTAGAGGCGCGACGAGCGTGATCATTAAGATCACGGGGACAGGTCTTTGATCTTTTTTACACATAACAACTAAATGTAAAATGCCTCGCATCGGAATATGGTGCGAGGCATTTATTAAATGGAAGTGTGTCAGTTGAAAACAATGAAAACAATAAAAATAAGTCAATCTAAAAAATTATCTTCACTTTTACTTTCAGTTTATATGTTTTTTTGTATATTTGCAGCGTGAAATAAATAAACAACAAAGATTATGGCTACATTAGTATTACATATTCCCGACGAAAGCCTCGTCAAAAAAGTTAAGCAGGCCTGCAAGATGTTGGTTGGTGTTGCTTCGGTGAAGGTACAAAAGGATGCCAAGCCGAAGGAGTATGATATCACCAAAACGGCAGGATACCGTGAGGCTATGGATGACGTAAAGAACGGTCGCGTGTATCACGCCGACAGCGTGGACGATATGTTTAAGCAAATACTTGGCTGAGGCATGTATTAAGATCACGGGGACAGGTCTTTGATCTTTTTTACACATAACAACTAAATGTAAAATGCCTCGCATCGGAATATAATGCGAGGCATTTCCATTATATTAATCCCCCACACAAAAATATCAAAAAAAGCCAGGAAAGGAAATCATTGTACGTTTTTCTTGCAAAACACTTGCAATTATCAAATAAACATCGTATCTTTGCACCGGAATTGCATAAAACAACGAGAATTATGGCAAGCGAAAACATCGCAAGAAAATGGTTCGAACAAGTGGACGAGGACATCGATACCGCTGAGACCCTCTACAAGACGGGGCATTGGCTTTACATCGGATTCCTATGCCATCAGGCCGTGGAGAAGCTCGTAAAGGGCTATTGGCTGGCCTGTTGTAATGACGAACCTATATACCTGCACAACCACTTCAGACTGCTTGAAGGCTGCGGGCTGAAAGATCAACTAAGCGATACACAGCGACGTTTCATAGAAATCATGTCCCCCATGTACATCGCAGGGCGCTATCCTGAATACAAGAGTCAGGTGGCGCGGATGCTCAACGAAAAAGGCAGTGCCTATCTTATCGACGAAACAAAAAAGTTTAAACAATGGATACTCCAAAAGTGCTCACTAGAGACGAAGCCCTCAGCCTCGTCAGACGATACAAAGAAGTGATTTCGGCGCGGTTCGACTGCGAGCCACGGGTCTATCTCTTCGGTTCCTACTCAAAGGGTACGGCCAATCCCTGGAGCGACATCGACGTGGCAGTCATCCTGCCTAGTCTGAAAGACAATGACTGGTTGGAACTTTCGGCCGACCTCTGGCACGACGTAGACAAAGTGAGCCTGCTCATAGAACCCGTTTTGATGTCTGAAGAGGAAGACACAATACTCTACCGCGACGTAATACGCACAGGCATTGCTGCCTGATCATGGTTTACGGTGATTATATCACACATTAGAAATAATACAAAATGCCTCGCATCGGAATACAATGCGGGGGCATTTTTATTGCAAAACACTTGCTGAGATCACGGGGACAGGTATTTGATCTTTTTCAAAGTGCGATCAAGACAATCACGGGGACGGATCTCCTGATCATATCACACATAACAACTAAATGTAAAATGCCTCGCATCGGAATATGGTGCGAGGCATTTTTATTGCAAAACACTTGCAAGTTTCAAATAATCATCGTATCTTTGATCTCCGCTCGCGCTCGGCTATGCTACCGAAGGGACGCAAGAAGATACTCACGTTCTTGCGTCCTTACAGTAGCAAGCGCTTCGCGATTACGAAAATTCTCAAATAAAATTTGGAATTTTACTCACTTATTCGTATCTTTGCACCCGTAAACGCTAAATAATTAGGATTATGGCACGCGAAGAAAGAAATATCATCGGCTTTATGGTGGCACTTATCAGTGAGTTCGCCCTCCGCTTCGGCATACAGCCTCGACAGGCCTACGCCTACCTGAAGCGTTTCAAGGGCATGGAACACCTGAGAGAGCATTACGGTGTGCTACACACACAGTCGTTTCCTGACACGGTGGACGTTCTGGCACAGGTCTGCCTAAACAATGGAGGACAGTTGCGATGACCAAGCTCTACCACAGCACCGAGCGTGCCCTAAAACTATTAAAGTGCTTATGACTACCCGCTTGACCCCTAAACAGATACAGCTGATGAAGGACGAACTGACCACCGAATTGGCCAGTTATCTAGTGGACGAATACCACTACACGCCTGAGGAGGCAATCGATGTTATCTACACCTCTGAAACCTTCGAGCGCCTACAAGACGATGCTACAGGTCTATACTATCAGAGCCCAGGATATGTGTACTCCTTCCTGCAAAACGAACTGAAAACCGCAAGGGTTTCGTGATTTAGATCACAGGTCTTTGATCTTTTTTAAAGTGCAACCAAGGACATTATGGGGTCGGATTTCCTGATTATATCACACATAACAACTAAATATAAAAAGCCTCGTGCGCGAAATGACCGAGTTTTGGAGGATATGTAATACAAAGAAAAACGGGTAGAAATGAAACCACTGAAATACATATTGCTGGTGATGGTCGTCGGCCTCTGTGGGCAGACGATGGCGCAGGAGAGCTTTATACGGAAAGTGGGGACCTTTATCGACTCGATGTCGGTGAAGGGACTGGACCGGCGCTATATAGATGCACCTAAGAGACCATGGCAGATAATAGCAAGGGGCAACGTGTACCAGACTATCGTGAGCATGAACAGCAAGGGAACGATGGCCGATATGGACTATAGTGCCACACCATACCTAAAGTCTACACCTTCGCAGTATGTAGGACTGTGGGCCGGATATAGAGGCTATGGCGTGGGCTATACGGTGAACGTGGGCGGCGACAAAGGTAGCAGCCTTACCTTTGGTGCCACAGGCGGTGCATACGGAGTAAACGTGCGCATACGCACGATTGAGAACAGTAACCCTAGCCTAAACCTTACCAGCGACTTAATAGATGAAGACCATAAAGACGCCTGGGAAAAAGTAGAACTGATAGACCCCATACGCGTGAGAACGCTGATAGCCGACGGATATTACCTGTTTAATGGCAAGAAGTTCTCGTATGCTGCAGCCTACGACCAGTCGGTAATACAGAAGCGTTCGGCGGGTTCGCTGATGGTCGGGCTGATGTACAACTATACTCATATCAACTATGCTACCGACCATAATGGCGATCTGGTATATCTGATGCAGGGATTAGGCAAGGTGAAACTGTGGCAAGGCAGTGCGGGCGTGGGATATGCATACAACTGGGTGCCTGCACGCGGACTGCTGATAAACATACTGGCCATGCCAATGCTAACCTTTGTGAACAAGCTGAAGGCATACGCCTATACAACCAACGTGGAAGAACTGATGGAAGACATATACTTCTGGGATCCAGACATTACCGACGAGGAGTGGGACGAGTGGTTCTATGAAAGGGTGCGTATAACACCTCTGGCAGAAAAGACATTCAACAGTGGCATCAGTATAGGTTTCGATGCGCGTATGTCGCTAACTTATAATTTTGGGAGGTACTTCATCAATACTTACGGCCAGTTCAACAATATCCGTTATCATCACAGCGACACCCACGGATATCTGAACGACTGGTTCGTCAACACTTCTTTTGGCATCAGATTATAAAAAAGATCCCATCACTCAGAGCGATGGGATTATTAGCATATATACAGAGGATTTACTGCATGTCGTAGACTACTTGCATGAGCTGCTTGCCTAGTTCGTCGGCCTGCTCCATGGTCTGAGCCTCGCTGTAGACGCGGATGATTGGCTCGGTGTTTGACTTGCGCAGGTGTACCCAACGATCGGGGAAGTCGATCTTAACGCCGTCGATATCGTTGACAACAGCGCTGTTGTCCTTGGCAAACATCTCCTTGACCTTGACCAGAATAGCGTCAACATCGGTATCAGGTGTGAGGTCGATGCGGTTCTTGGCTATCTGATACTCAGGGAATGTGGCGCGGAGCTCGCTGACCTTACAGCCCTTCTGAGCCAGACTAGACAGGAACAGGGCAATACCTACGAGGGCATCGCGACCGTAGTGGCTCTCAGGATAGATAACTCCACCATTGCCTTCGCCACCGATAACGGCACCTACTTCCTTCATCTTGGTAGTAACATTAACCTCGCCTACTGCAGCAGCGGTGTACTTGCCACCATGCTTCTCAGTAACGTCGCGCAGGGCACGTGTAGAAGAGAGGTTAGATACTGTGTTACCTACAGTGTGACTGAGCACATAGTCGGCTACTGACACGAGTGTGTACTCCTCGCCAAACATAGTGCCGTCCTCGCTGATGAATGCAAGACGGTCGACATCTGGGTCGACAACGATACCAAGATCGAATCCACCCTGCTTCATCTTGTCCATGATGCCCTGGAGATTCTTCTCGAGGGGCTCTGGATTGTGGGCAAAGTCGCCTGTACACTCACCGTTAAGTATCTCGTAGTCTACACCGAGAGCCTTGAACAGATCGGGCAGGATGATACCACCTACAGAGTTGATGGTATCTACACATACACGGAACTTGCGAGCCTTGACAGCCTCGACATCCACAAGCTTGAGTGCAAGCACAGAGTCGATGTGGCGCTGGTTGTAGCTATCATCGATGGTGAGCGAGCCAAGATGGTCAACCTCGGCATAGTTGAAGTCCTCAGCCTCGGCCATACGCAGTACCTCAGCACCATCGGCTGCTGTAAGGAACTCGCCCTCGCGGTTGAGAAGCTTAAGTGCATTCCACTGACGTGGATTGTGCGATGCGGTGATGATGATACCACCATCAGCACCTGCCATGCGTACTGCCAACTCGGTAGTTGGGGTTGTGGCATAGCCAATATCTATTACATCATAGCCCATGCCCATGAGGGTGCCCACAACAACGTTGCGAACCATCAGGCCAGAGATACGGCCATCGCGGCCTACAACAATCTTCTTGCCACCAATGAACTGCGCATAGGCAGTAGTGAACTTTACAATGTCTAAAGGGTTTAGCGTGTCGCCAGTGCGTCCGCCGATTGTACCGCGGATGCCAGAAATAGATTTAATCAGTGTCATAATACTATATAAAAAACCGTTATGATTCTCGTTGATACGTTATTTCATAATAGTACGGCATAACATTGCTGGATGCCGTGGCGTGACCTTGAGAATGAGGCACGATAAGACGTACCTTGGCACTCTGGTCGCTAGGAGACTGAGGACGACCCACCTTGATGTAAGACAGTGGAACCAGCCAACCTGAAGGTACTGAAGCGCTGCCGTAAACGGTGTACATCACACCACTCTCGAAAGAGGCAGTGTAAGAGCCGCTAGAGCGCGTAACCTGGATAATATCTGGCATGGATACTACCGACTTGCCATATATTGCCAAATTAGCATTGTTGTTGCATACAGCAGTAGTGTCGTCGAGGATGTCGTACTCAGAGAAACGACATACCAAATGGGTTGACTCGCCATCCTGCAGCATTGTACCGCATCCACTACGTACAATCTGCATATACACACCACTCTTGTCGAGCTTTACAAACTCATTGCGAGTAAGATTGGTGGTGTAGTTCTGCTGATTGAACTGGTCTTCGCTGATGACAACGATGGATGAGTCGGAAATGAACTTGGCTATCGCATTGCGCTCCTTCTCCTTCTTGTCGCCGTAGGTCTCGTAGTCGTTACAACTGCTGAGAACAGCGGCAAAAGCTATCATGATAAACAGTATCTTCTTCATCTTATATTCATATTGATGGTGCAAAAATACGAATTATTTCGTAAACACCAACATTATTAGGCTACTTTAACTTGTTTTGATATGCAATAATAGCTTTTTTTGTGATTTCGATAGCCTCTTCGATGGTTCCGTCTACTCTTCCACCCGATGCATTAAGGTGTCCGCCACCATTAAAGAACTCTTCGGCCATAAGATTACAGGGGAAGTCGTCGACTGATCGCAGACTGACCCATACCAGGTTTGGCTTGTCGGTATCCTCACGCAACGAGATTGAGAGCTTAAGCCCCTTGATCTGCTGTGGAATGTTGACCAGACCTTCAGAATCGCCCTTGATATAGTTAAAGCGCTTGAGCTCGTCGCGTGTAAGCGAATAGAAGGCTGCATGATACTCTGGCATATAGACCATCTTCTCATACATCACATAGCCCATCAGACGGATGCGATTCTCAGAGTAGTTGTGGTACACGTTGCGATAGATGCGGTCCTTGTCGATATGCTTGGTGAGCAGTTCGCCGATGATCAAGTAGATCTCTGGGCGAGAACTGTTGTAAGTAAAGCCACCTGTATCGGTCATCATACCACAATACACAGGCACAGCAAACGCCTTGTCGAGCTTATCAAAATCGCCCATCTGCCAAACGATACGGAACACCAGTTCGCAGGTGCTCGACGCATCTGGATGTGAAATCACCAGATCGGCAGCTACATCGGGCTTGAGATGATGGTCGATGAGCACCTTCTTAGCTGGGCTGTTGACGAGCGACTGCTCCATCTCGTCGACACGACTAGGTGTGTTGAAGTCGAGGCAGAACACCAGGTCGGCTATTTTAAGCAGCATATCGCCCTTCTCTGTATGCTTGTCGTAACGTACTATCTTCTCTGTATTGGGCAGCCACTTGAGGAAGTCAGGATACTGGTCGGGCACCAACACGGTGACATCCTTGCCACGCTGGCGCAGGAACTCAGCCCAGGCAAGCGATGACCCTATGGCATCGCCGTCAGGACTCTTGTGACAAACCACAAGCACTGTCTGTGCATCAGAAATCAGCTGGTCCATCAGGGCCAGCTGATCATTATCTAATATGTTTATATTCATTTAAAAAAGCTTGTTGGGATATACGCCCTCGTCGACGAGCTGCTTGATACGTGCTACAGTAGCATCGCGGTCGGCTGCGTAGGTCACACCAAACCACTTGCTGGTGGTGTCGAGTACCTCAACAGTAGCTGTGCCGTCGTTGATGAGCTTATTTACCATCAGTGGGATGAAGAACTCAGCCTTGAGGTTCTCAAGGTTCTTAGGATCGCTAAGGAACTCCTTGAAATACTCCTCAGAGTACTCGAAGTAATCAGGAGTGAAGCCCCACATGTTCATTGATACAGGAGTGTTATCAGCAACCTCTACCCACTTGCCGTCTTCGTCCTTATAACGGATAGCCTCGCTGGCTGCACCTGCATTAGAGCCATCGGCTGCACAACGTACAATCTCTGTGCGCTCTACAACAGTGGTGAGGTGCCCCTTCTCGTTCTTAGAGCAAATGCCACGAGCTACAGTACCGTTCTCGCTAAGAGTGTTGCCTACACGGAAACCTACCATAGCATACTGGTTCTTGGCACCCTCAGGCAGATCGGCCAGATACTTGCCGATAACCATAAATGCATCGCGATTATAGAAGTCGTCACAGTTGATTACACAGAATGGCTCCTTGATTACATCCTTACCCATCAGCACAGCGTGGTTGGTGCCCCAAGGCTTCTGACGACCCTCAGGTACACTGAATCCCTCTGGCAGTGCGTCGAGTGCCTGGAAGCAGAGCTCGCACTTTACCTTGCCCTCGTACTTAGAGAGGATCTGCGTACGGAACTGCTCCTCGAAATCCTTACGGATAACCCATACAATCTTGCCGAATCCAGCCTGGATGGCATCGTAAATACTGTAATCCATGATAGTCTCGCCGTTAGGACCCAGACCGTCAAGCTGCTTCAGGCCGCCATAACGGCTTCCCATACCAGCTGCAAGCAGAAATAAAGTTGGTTTCATAATGCTATAATTTTATTGAGTTATATTAATTTGCGTGCAAAGATACAAATTATTTTGGATATAAGAACAAAACAGAGCAAAAAATTAGTTTTAGAACGGATATCCTATGGCGAAATGCAGGGTATGGGCATTCTTAAAGCTTGGTACATTGAAGTAGCCCGACTTGCCTGTGTCGTATGGACAATGGATGGCTAAGCCCCAATCCAGACGGATGACAAGGAAGCCCATGTCATAGCGGATGCCAATACCTGTGCCAAGGGCTGTCTGATCGATAAACGACTTGACTGACGTGGGGAACGCGCCACCGTCGATATAATCATTATTAAAGTCCCACACGTTGCCAGCATCAAGGAATATGGCACCATTAAGGTCGCCAAACAACTGGGTGCGATACTCTAGATTGCCCACAAGCTTGATCTCACCATTCTGCACAAGATAGCCCAACTGACGGCCCAGACCTGTACCATTAAAGCCACCAGGACCGATTGCACGCACTCCAAAGGCTCTGATGGTATTGGCTCCTCCAACATAGAAGTACTCGCTGTAAGGTGCTTCGCTACTGTTGCCATAGTTATAGATTAAGCCTCCGCTGAGATGGCCTACAAGGCTTGACGTAGGCGTGATATTCCACGTCTTAGTGAAATCGGTATCGAAGCGCAGGAACTGCGAATAGGGGGTCTTGAAGAGAGTCTTGCCCTCCTCATCGAATGAGTGGCCGCCTGCAAAATCCCAAAGCGACAAGAGATTGCCCGACTCCTCGACAGTGAACTCCCAACGTATTGGGTGGCGCTGCGTGGCAGGGCTGGTGTACATATAGGTATAGCGCATCTTAGGCGTAAACCAGTCTTCCATCGAAGCTGCCAGATATGGATTGGCCACAACGACAGAGTCGAACTTTTCTGTGTGGCTGTTCATATACTGGTACTTAAGCGTGAGTGGCGAGAACTCATGACGGCTATTGGCCGACGACTGCCAGCGATAAGTCCACTCGCCAGTAACGATGTGCATCTTGTAATACTCAGGACGACGTATCACATCGCTCGACACCTTGGCGAAGGTAGTAGGAGTAGAATAGAAACGGCGAGGGATGGGACGACCGTTCTTGTCGCGACGCACACGATCGCTATTATAGAAAGGTGCAATGATGCGTGGGAACTCTATCGACACATCGGCACCATACTGGTAGCTGTTCATGTCAGAGTTGGCACTCTTCTGCCACTCGTATGCACCATGCAGGTTGATGTCGAGCTTTTCACCAGCATGGAAAGCGTTACGACGAGTGAGACCGACTTTGAGCTCAGGACCATAACGGCCACTGGTACGGCCTATGGCATTGCCCTCGATATAGAAATCGTATGGTTTGTCGAACGTACAGTTAAGACGCAGGTCGAGCGTATCAGAATCAGTGCGAGGGGTGAACTGGAAGTCAGTACTGCTGAACACGCCTGTAGCATTGATCTTGCTGGCAGACTCCATATACTTCTCGTAACTGAACTCCTGACGTGGACGCAGGCGCAGATTGCGCAGCACCACTCGTGGCATGATGGGCGACTTCTTGCCATTGAAGTGGATGGTGAGGTAACGACGCTGAACTGAGTCGGACAGCACCTCGCGTGATGTCTTGCGAAAGTTAACATCGAGATTGCCTATATACCACTTGTGCAGGGCACCATCAGGGATGCCGTTGGCCAACTGGAATCGCAACTGGCTCTTATTGTCAACAGCAAATGTATCAGCCAGATAGGACGCATAGCTAGGACTGTAATAGTAGTAGCCATTATTACGCAACAGGGTGCTGATGCGCGAACGCTCAGCATCGAGATTGTTGATACTGAATGGCGACTGACTCTTGATAAGACTCTCTTCGCTGGTAGAATCGATAAGCGCCTGTATGGGAGCTGGGAAGTTGACATAGCTGACAGAGTCGAGCGTGAAGAGCGAATCGAGATGGATGGTATAACCTATCTTGCACTTCTTGGGATTCTTCTGAGGTACAAGTTCATAAGTTACATCGCCACGAAAATAGCCATTGTTGCGCAGTACAGAACGGGCCACACTGCTGCGAAGCGTGGGGTTGACCTGACTCATCAGCACTGGAGCCTTACCAAAGGTCTTGGTCATCCAACGTGCAAAGCCAGACTCCTTGCCAGAGAACTTATTATACACCCAAAGGTGCCACGACCAGGGAACAGTGATGTAGCTACTGCCAAAAAGCGATCCATTGGGCTGAGTGGCCAGTGCTGCCTCTACCTCAAGCTTGGTGTTCTCCAGATGGTCGTCGTAAGCATCAATGCCGTATTCCTTCTCATCTTCATAGGCAATCTTGGTAAGTCCTGTGAAGAGTTGATCATCCTCAGGAATATTCTTTGTCATCGAACAAGACACTAGACAAAGTACCAGGGCAATATACTTTATTCTACTTAGCATTGGGCTGTCTGTTTATGGGTCTAACACTATCTGTACTCAGCGTGTCGCGTGGAGTTGTGGTTCGCGGCATCATCGTGGGCTGCTCCTTCTTCCAGAAGGTAAGTACATCGAGCAGGCTATTAAGCTTGCGGCGCCATACAAAACCTATGCCGTATTCGCCTGTGTAGCCTTCTAGCCAGTCGTAGACGTTCTGATTATAGAACAACTTGAGGTTCTTGGTGGCATCCTGATTAAGTCGATACTCCATCGTGACATTGTCGAAGAATGAATGGTTATCACCTCCTCCCATATCGTCATCATGACCTGACGACACCTTACCACCAAGTTCTATCTTGAGTCGATTGTTGAAGAATCGCTTGGCAAACTTGAATGAATAGTCTGTATGCATGGTTCCAGATGCATCAGTAGAATTGTCGATTCCCACACTGAGGTCGAGTGTCTTCAGGGCAGAACCTGCTATGCTGTTGATCTCGCTCTGCAGGAATGAACTCAAAGCAGAGTTCATCGAGAAGCCACCTGTATTGCCATCGGCCAGATACATGCCTGTGGTGAGCATGGCAACGGCCATCTTACCTCTCTCCTCCTTCGACATGGTGGTAAGTTCGCCGCTGACAGTCTGGTCCTCTGGAGCATCGATAATGAACTCCAGACCCATATCGTTGAGAGTCTTAGTGATAATAACACCACAATCGAAGAGCACAGTGCGGCTAACGCCTGCCTCATTAGTGACATTAGACTTGGTGCGCTCTGTAGCTGTGATATTAAGCTTAGGATTCATCGGATCGCCAGTAAACTCTACGTAGCTACCCTCCTTGACATGGAAGGTCTTAAGTGGAATAACAGGCAGCGAGTACTTCATCTCGCCACTTGACAGTGTGTAACGGCCTGTGAGGTTGATGCCCTCATTGTTGTACTTCATTCTGAGGTCGCCACCACCCATGATGTCTACATAGTTACTCTCGTCGGCACTCAGGTCGCAGACGATGTGGGCACCCTGCGATACGTTGACGGTAAGATCGATATTAAGTCCTGATGGTGCAGGCTGGGTAACAACAGTCTGAGTAGAGTCGCTGAAGTCAGTAAACTTGACCAACTCATCCAGACGCGTATCTGTGCTCAACGGTGAATCGAGCAGCAAGTAGGTCATGTCAGTAGAGCCCAGCACATCCAGACGGCCGCGCATATTAAGGGCCTCAAGCGGTCCCTGCAGTCGCGCAAGGAAGTTGACGTAAGCCTTACCCCATGCTACGCTCTTGGCCTGCTGCTTAGAATTGATAAGCAAGAAGTCGCGTGCCCTCATTCGCATATCCATCAAGATATGTTCTGTATCGCTGAAGTCGATGCTACCCATCAGGTTGAGCAGGTCGTTATTGCTTGAATGCAGTCCAAAGTTCTCGAGCAACAGCTTAGAACCAACAATGCGTACTGGGTCGTCGTCGAATCGCATGCGTATGCCGTATGGGACACTAACCAGGAAGGCAGAGTCAACAAACATCTCACCGTTGACCTCTGGATGGCTGGTGGTGCCACGTATGGTAACACTACCCTCACCATAACCCTCAAGACCTATCAGCTGATCAGGAACGAAACCATTTACCAACGATAGTGGCAGACGTGTCATTGTGAAGTCGGCATCGATAAAGCCTTCGCCCTCGTTCTTATATATACCACTAAGCATGCCAAACTCCTCGTCATCAAGCATCAGGCGAGCCTCTACAGCGTGGGTGTCGTCTTCCTTCATCAGATATACCAGCTCTGTACTGATATTACCTATGGGCGAGCCCTCGTAGGTCATATTATGTACACCCATATCTGACGCTACAGAGATATTCTCGTTGTGGTCCTGGATAATATGGTAGTCGCCGTTAAGCTTACCAGTAATTCTAGGCAGATAAGGTATAACTGAGGTGAGTTCGCCAAGATCCAACTGGTTGATACTCATGGTAATATCCTGCAACATGGTTGAATCCTGATTCCCTGTGTACAGCTTGATACCCGTCTTGTCGTCGGCTATCAGGTCTACCTTTGCTTGCAGACGCTTATCGCGGCCCATAAACAGGTAGTTGTCCTTGTTGAGGTTGAACACCTTGTAGCCGATGGTTGGGCGCTCAGGCATCAGCTTAAAACGTATGCCTTCCTCCTCCATCTCAGCCGTCACACCCAGGCGTAAGCCCATCTTGTCGTGCTGGTCGAAATAGCGCAGACCCAATAGTATACCATGCTGATGAAGGGTACCATCCACAAGCGCATTGAACACAAACTGAGGATTGCGCTTATTGTTACGTATCTGGCCCTGATATGTCAGTCGTTCACCCTTTTGGGTGAGGTTCAGTCGTATGGTGTCGATACGTGTACTGTCGAAAACAAGCGAATACAGATAGCTCTTACCATTGATACCTGTAGTAGGCGATGTAGTGACATCGAACATCATCTCCTTGAAGTTGACATCGAGCGCCTTCATCAGACTAGCCAGAGGATTGTCGCGCTTGCTCTCGATATGGAGTTTCATATCAGGCAACAGACGCTTGATGGCTGGTTGGTCGATGATGCGCTTGTCGAGCTGTGTCATAACAGAATCGCCCAGCATGGTAAGTCTGTTAAGCAGTCGCTCATAGTCGCCACGAGCATCAAGTTTTACGATAAAGTCACCACTCTGTATACGACCTATAACAGTATCAGGCGATGTCTTGATATGCAGGCCGACAAAGTCTGGTCGCAATGTTTCCTTCTGTCCCTCGATGTATATTTCATCCATCAGTCCAGTTACTCTGTGGGTGAGTTTCATGTCTGACACCACATCTACAGAGCCGCATAGACCTATCGTAAGTGGAGTCTCTACCAGTCGCATTCTGTATAGGTCAGCCTTGTCCAGATCGGCACTTACTGTGGCCATCAGTTTCTTGGTATTGAGTAGTGCATCTACGCCTACATTACCATTAAACAAATCGTTTCGTCCTACAACCTTGGCTAAGGCATGACCGTTGGCCAGAGTAGTTTCAGCTGTGATATTCTTCAGGTTCCAACTGCCGTATTGCAACTGGTGCACAGTGGCATTTGCCATGAGTTTACTCTTGTTAGACAGGAAGTCTGTGCCACTTCCATTTGCCTTGATATCTGCAGTGAAGGTGTAGATAGAATCGCGTGGCATAAAGTGGTGCAGGTTCAGATGACTGATACTGATATCTGCATCGTAGCTCATTGCCTCTGTCAGCAGGTCGCCTTTGGTGTTTGTTGGTATGCTGGCAGAGCCTTTCAGCTTCACAGTGCCTGCACCCTCACGTGCTGTCAGGTTGGTGGCATAACGTGTACCATCAGCCTTAAGTGTGCCGTCAAGCTGCATGCCACTAGGTATGCGATAGTTGCGCATCATGGCAGGATCGGCCAGAGCCAGTGCAAAGTTGATGTTCTCTGTCCTTGCACTCAGTGTTATGTCGGCCTTCATCTTTGTGATGTCTGTCGCATTATCAGCCTTACCACTGGCTGTCATGCGAAAGGCTGTGGGCAGATGGATGTCGAGACCAGTAAACGTCATGTGCTGCATATTGCCATTGACAGAGCCCTTGATACTGATGGGGTGGTTAGGATAGTTGCGCACAAATTGCTGTGGCATGTCACCCATAAATCGCATCAGGTCTTGCTTGCCTATCTGAGCATTCAGACGGAACTTCATTGCGCCTGGATTCAGGTCGTCAAAGGTATTGAAGTCCATAGCCAGTTCTGTCTCTATCTCTGTGTCAGGCGTCTTCAGCTTGAGTTGTGGTATGGTTACACGCTTGTCGTCCATGGTAACTTTGGCCGACATGTGACTTATCTCCAGCCCACTCTTCTCTTTGGCTCTCAGGTCCTTTATTATAAGAGAGGTGTTAGGCGCCATGTATTCTATCGTCTCTACACGTAGGTTGATGTCGTTAAGCGCCAGATGGTTATAATCGAGTCCATCAACAGCTGGTTCAAAACGGTTGTCGTAGTTCAGTCGGCCATCATGCCAGTCCAGACTTTTCACCTTATATATATTATTACCCAGATCGGCCAGCACATCGCGTGCCACAGCTCTACCCATATATGCTTGGGCATTAAGCGTGTCGCCAGGCAGATGAACCATGAAGTCACTCTTCAGGATACTCACTGAATCAGCATTTACTATCCATTTCATTGTTGATTCTGTGGTGTCTACAGCCGCTGTATCGCTAAGTGCGATATCCAGTCGTGCTTCTGACAGTCGTGCTCCATTCACCTCGACAGTCTCTTTGTCGAGGTCGATACCTCTGGATGAAAGCCAGAGTTCTTGCAGTTCGCCCTTTATCCTCAGGTCGCCTATGAAACCGTTGGTGTTTATCTTGGCCTGTGTCAGCGATAGCTCGTCGATAACCACACGACTATCAAGCAGTGGCAACAGGCGCACGTCGCACACCATCTTCTTTACATCGGCGATGGTGTCAGTCTGGTTGGCTATCGAATCATTTGGATGAAGTGCACGAAAGCCCTTGATGCCCAAGTCTAGTGGGAACTCCAGACATACATGCTCTATAGTGATGTCCATGCCTGTCTTCTCTGAGGCGATGGCGGCCACCTTCTTTACCGCCCAGTTTTGCACTGGCGGCAAATAGATAATTGCGGTTAATATCACAAAGAGCAGTATGGGCGTCAACACCGCTATACCCAACCACTTCAGTGCCTTCTTCATTTCTTACTTAGGTGCTATAGCCTGCCACAGCGCGTCTTTGGGCAGTGGGGCTACTGCAGTTATTGTCTCCTTTGATACAGGATGAATAAACTCCACACGGTGCGATAGTAGCGATATGCTGCCGTCAGGATTGCTCCTTGGGGCGCCATACTTCAGGTCGCCCTTGATGGGACAACCCATAGCTGCAAGCTGGCAACGTATCTGATGATGGCGACCTGTCATAAGCTGCACCTCAAGCAGAGTATAATTGTCAGAATGTCCTATCGTGCGATATTTCAGTATGGCTTTCTTGGCGTTTGGGCGCTCACGATCGTATGCATAACTCTTGTTCTGCTTCTCGTTTCGCACCAGCCAATGCTCTAAGGTCTGCCACTCGTCGCCATTCTCCTTTCTCCTTTCTCCTACCTCCTTTCTAGAAACATCTCTCGAAGCTACAATCGCCCAATACGTCTTGTGCACCTCGCCCTCAGCAAACATCTTGTTGAGTCTGGTCAAAGCTTTAGATGTTCTGGCAAAGACTACAAGCCCTGAAACAGGGCGATCCAGACGGTGCACTACACCCAGAAATACAGCTCCTGGCTTCGCGTACCTATCTTTTATATAGTCTTTCACCAAATCAGAAAGGGGGCGATCGCCAGTCTTATCACCCTGCACGATCTCCCCACTCTGTTTGTTAACTATTATAATATGGTTGTCTTCGTAAACGACTTCCATAATTTTCAATTGTCAATTATCAATTGATTACATGTTCATACCACCATCAACCTGGATAACCTGACCGCTAACATAGCTAGACATATCAGAAGCCAGGAAGGTAGCAACGTTGGCGATATCCTCAACCTGTCCACCACGACGCAGAGGAATCTTGTTGCACCACTCCTTACGTATGTCCTCAGGCAGAGCAGCTGTCATAGCTGTCTCGATGAAACCAGGAGCGATAGCGTTTGCACGGATACCCTTTGGGCCCATCTCCTGAGCGATACTCTTAGCCAGAGCAATCAGACCAGCCTTTGAGGCAGCATAGTTAGCCTGACCAGCGTTGCCGTGTACACCTACTACTGATGCCATGTTGATGATACTGCCACCACGCTGACGCATCATTACAGGCACACATGCGTGGATGAAGTTGAATGCACTTTTCAGGTTGACTGCGATTACAGCGTCCCACTGCTGCTCAGTCATACGCAGCATCAGTCCGTCCTTGGTGATACCAGCGTTGTTAACCAGGATATCGATTGAGCCAAACTCCTCCTTAACGGCCTTAACTACTTCCTCAGTCTGAGCAAAGTCGGCAGCGTTTGATGCATAGCTCTTTGCCTTAACACCCAGAGCAGCAATCTCCTTCTCAGTCTCCTCGTTAATCTCGAGGTCGGTGAATGCGATGTTACAGCCCTCAGAGGCATACTTCAGTGCGATAGCCTTTCCAATACCACGTGCAGCACCTGTAATCAGCGCCGTCTTACCTTCTAATAATCCCATAATTCTTTTAATTTTAATACTTCAATTATTTATTTTCCAGTTTTCTCTATTTTCTCTGCAACTTACCCAGTGCACCATAAACCACCTTGGCCACCTGGGGTTTGGTGTCCTCCTCCTTCATGCCATGTGCAATACGTCCATATATATAAGGTACTTCGAGTCCCTTGATACAATAGTGGGTAATGTCGGCCACCAGGTCTACATTGTCGATGTCGAACTCGCCGTCTTCCTTGCCTTCAGCATACACCTTGCGAAACAGTTCAATCTCTGCATCGTCAAAGTGGCGGCGAACCTTTTCTACCATCCAGATGTTGCGAAAGAACTCTGCACGCAGGTTACCATTGCGTACTACAGTCTCTCTGATCATACTCAGGTGGGTGTATATCAGTTCGATAATCTTATCCTGTGGAGGGATGCGACGTGCTGCCACTTCGTCGAGTTTGTCGCTCAGTCGCTCTAGCTCGCTTTCTATCACAGCATAGTATATTTCCTCTTTCGACTTAAAATAGGTATATAGCGTACGACGACCCTTGCCCGATTGCATGGCGATGTCGTTCATCGTAGTATTCTCCAGTCCATTCTTTGCGAATAACTGTCTGGCTACATCAACCAACTTCTGTCTGGTTTTGGATATGGACATGTCTGTTCCCTCCTATTTTTAAATTATTGCACATATTTCTACAGTGTGCAAAAGTAAACTTTTTCTTTGAATTACACAAGAAAAAAAGGAGAAAAAGTGCAAAAAAGAACTTTTTTATAAAAAAATGCCATAATTATTTGGTCAATTCAAAAAATAGTCGTCACCCGCTTAAGAAAAATAACATCGCGGAGTGGAGCAGTTGGTAGCTCGCCAGGCTCATAACCTGGAGGTCGCACGTTCGAATCCTGCCTCCGCAACTAAAAAGCCCGAAAAGCCCTGTGTAGACGGGGCTTTTTTCATTTCCGATGCGACAGAGCTCGGACAGTATTCGGACAGTAATGATATTAATGTAGTACCTGTTGGGGAATCCTCCGGATCTTCCCCAACAAAAAAAATGGCATTACCAGAAAATTTTCTTTGCGCGTCTAGTATAATAGGTTTCACGCTGCCAAGGCTGCATACCGGCAAGAGCTGGTACGTGGATTTTTGGGCGTACGACCCCGTTTATAATGGGATGAAGCGCAAGAAATACATGCTCGACAAGACCAAGAGCAGAGCGGACAAACTGAAGCTGGCCGCGCTGCTGATCACTAACCTGACCCAGCGACTGATACAGGGATGGAACCCGTTTGTCAAGAGCGACAGCACCAGGCACCTTACACCGTTCAGTGAGGTGCTGAAGAACTATCGCGACTATGTGTCGGCCATGGAGGTGAAGGGGACACTGAAGTCTAAAACTGCATACGATTATCTCTCCAGAGTGGGAACGCTGGAGAGTTACATTGAGGAGTGTCATGTTGGAATCAGGTTCATGTACCAGTTTGACAGAGGATTCATAGTCGAGTTCCTGGACTATCTCATTCTGGACAAGGATGTGAGTGCCACTACACGCAACAACTACCGTACATGGCTATCGACACTATGCAGTTGGCTAGTGGAAAGGAAGTATATCGAAAGGAACCTCTGCGAGGATATCCACATGCTAAGGCAGAGCGAAAAGAAACGCGACGCTCTGACAGAGGCAGCCCTTACGCGCATGCGCGAGTACCTAAATAAGAACAACAAACAGTTTCTGCTGGCGTGTATGATGGAATACTATACCTTCATCAGGCCAGATGAACTGCGACATATCAGGATCGGTAACGTCTCTGTCACAGACATGGAAGTGACTGTTCCTGCAGAGATATCGAAGAACCACAGGGAACGCCGTGTGGGGCTTAATAAGAAGCTGCTCTCTCTGATGAATGAGCTGAGGATTTTCGATGCACCGTCGCATTACTATCTGTTCGGCGAGGACCTGAAGCCAGGACCGAAGATGACCTATCTGAACAGTTTCAGATATGAATGGAACAAGATGCGAAAGGATCTGCATTGGCCGGACAGCTACCAGTTCTACAGTCTGAAGGACTCAGGCATACGTGACCTGGCCAATGCAGAGGGAATAGTGGTGGCCCGCGATCAGGCAGGACATACCGATATCGCTGTCACCAACCGATATCTTAAGAAGGGATATAAGGTACCGGACAGCGTGAAGAACTTCGAGGGTGGACTATGATGTCATCTCGTAGAAATAGCCAGTCTTAAGTTCTGAAATACGCCCATCCTGAACATCCATCTCAATTCGTGAACATATATATTTCCGGTTACGGATGAGATAGATTTTCTTAGGATCAGGCTTACCCGACCAAAGGAACCTGAAACAAACCTCATTGTTTCCATTGATATTACGCTTAATCTGGATACCATCGTTATGGTACTGGCCGATGCACTGTTCACCAGGTATCTGATTGAGCGCCATTGAAACCTGAGGCACCGTAGTATAGTAACAGGCATAGCGATATACAGTGAACGCAATTGCATAATCCATGGAAGTGAGACAGGAAGGAATGGCCATTGAGTCATCAATCCTGGTCTTATTCTTTATAGTACAGGCAGCCTTCCTGCCACCGACAAAGAACACCTCAAGAGTAGATTCATCACTCTCTCTGGCAGGGGTTGACTCGCCATTTACCAACACATCCTCGACTGTCACATATTCACTCTCCTTGATGCTGCGAGAACCGAACCACTCATCAGTGGGCTGGTTATCGCAGTTGGTGTGAGCCATCAGGGCATCAGCGGTCATCTCCCCGGCAACGAACATAGGATTACCCCATACACTGTGCGAACCCGCATAATATAACTTCACCTCATCATATTTCATGGCCACAGGTACGATATTCAGTTGTACACTGGAGGCATCCTCACGCCTGATCAGCGGTGACAGCCACCCGCACTCTTCGAGGTATATAGTAATAATCTCACCACTGTCATTCCTATTGGAACAGCCAAAGAACCAGCCTTGCGGACAGTGGAAGATGGTTGTCAGCTTCTCGCGCGAAGTCATGCCATTAAAGGCAGTGTAGACCTCATTCATGCTGGAATATTCAGCCACATCGAACGCCTTGCGTACCTCGGGAGGAACCACATCGATGGGACGGTTACAGGAAGAGAGCTCGTATTCAAGGTTAGAAGAGCCAAGGTACTCCAGCCCCTCTTCGTCATAAGACGCAGTAAACTCCTCGACGGGGTCAATCTTTACGGAGCCGAAAGTGCCGACCTGATCGAACGCTACGATATCGACAGTCTTTGTCTTCTCATCGAATACGAATACAGCATTGAAGAGCTTGCGGACCTCATCGAGGAACTTATAAGCAGTCCAATGCGGCAGAGCACCCCTGATGCTTAAAGACACTCTGGCACTGGCCACATATATCTGATTCCAGGGCGCTATGTCAAAGAAGCACTCACCAAGCGTATATCCCAGAGCACCAAGCACACCACGAAGGATAAACATCAGATTGGGCTGGACGGCCGCCCTGACCATCACATAGCCACTCTGAACCAGCTGGCCGCCTACACCGTCACTATATAAGAACGCAATGCTGTTACACCAATAGTCATTGCTCTCATCATGAATAGGAAGGAACACATATTTCCCTGGAGCACCAACATAGCCCTGCTGTGTCATTTCGCTATTGATGGTACCACTGGCATTCCTGGAGAAGCGATATCCATTGAGCAGCTCGCGATGACGAAGCTCGACCTGGCCGTAGTCAATCTGGTCAATATACATGTCAGCAAAAGAGGCAAGATAGTTAAGGTAATTCTTGCCGCTGAGGATCTGCAGCTTCACCTCAGACTCAGAGACCGAGGTGATGGTGCCGGTACCGCGTATAACCTCGATGTTGTCAACCAGCAGAGCACAGTTATCGATATCTGCATTCTCAAACGCAGTATCGAGACGGTTGAGCGGCCCGAAAGCCAGACGGTTTTCGGGTAGATCCATCGGGAAAACAATCTCCATTGATTTCTCTTCACCATCCTTGATGAAAGGATTATCGAGCTTGATCTTGACTGAAGAAGAGGTGGCAGGATATGCCACCTTACCGTTTATATATGCGATGATCATCTTTCGTTGAGTTTTGAATAGTGTTTGTAAGACTTGTCAAACGTGTCCATGGGGAAATCAACACCGATACCCTGCTCCAGCTGTGATGCAAGGCGATCCTGGTTCTCGTTGATGCGGTCCATGGTATCGTTGAGACGTTCATTGTCAACATTGACGTTGACGATGGGAGCAAGCAGCTGGCTGGTACCAGCGCCCATGGAGCGGGACACATCCTGAGCAGAGAGCGAACCGACGGTGTTGTTGCGCTGCGCCTGGTCGAGGAAGGTGAGGAACGGCAGGATGTTGGGGTTGTTGACAGCCTGATGGTTGGCCACGAACTCGCCCTCATGGACCACTCCGGCTTCACGGCGATATCGGTGGCCACCGGTGAAACCACCCTCGTAGTAGCCAGCCTCTTCAGCCTGATGCTGCTTTTTAATCGTGGCAATCTGGAGAGCACCGGCAGCCAGAGCAATGCCCGCAGATATCGGAGCGAGAATGAGGTTAGCAGGATAAGGAGCACCAGCCATGGTGGAGCTGTAGGCGCTGATGGCACCCATAGCCGTCTGTGCGACAGCCTGAGCCATCTCCATGACCATAGCCTTTTTATTGGCCTTGGTCTTGGCTTCGGCGATCTTCTTATCACGCTCTTTCTCGAGTTTCTCTTTCTTCTTAGTATTATTCCCTGCAGCCTCGATCTGTTTGTCATAGTTGGCCGTGATCTTTGCCACCTCGAGGTCACTGCTAGCCTGGGCGTATGCACTGGCCGCAGACATGAACTGGCCTATGGTCTGATAGGCAGCCTGTGCCCCAGCCACGATCTGCTGCATAGTCTCCTGGTCAAGTTGACGCTTGGCCTCTTGATATTCGCGGTTGTTCTCGTAATCCTGGCCATAGAGTTCCTGCAGCTGGGCATTGATCAGCTGCTGGTTACGCACAGCCTCGGATATCGAGAATATACCTGTGGCTGCATTATCACCAGCAGACATATCCTTGACACCGGCCTTTTTCTTGGCTGTATCGAGCGATGCAGAAGCTTTAGCCTGGATATCGGTGTTTGCAGCCTGCTCGGCCTTAAGCTCGGCATACTTGCGGCGGATATGCTCGATGATGGCATTATATTCTTCCTCAGTCATCTTGCCATCAGCCAACAGTGCGTTATATAATGACTCTGCGCCTGCCAGTTCTATCTGCTGCAGACGGTCGTAATCCGCCTGGGCCATCTCCTCGCGGTACTTGCTGAGACGCTCCATATAAGTCTTATGGTTCTGCAGCTTGTGATCATTTTCACGATCCTCTATCTCCCACTCTATCTGCATGCGCTCAAGCGAGCCCTTACGAGCGAGTTTTTTCTTCTGCAGAAGGAAGTCTATTTCAGCCTTGTACCGTTTTTCCTGATACTCTATCTCATTCTGATAGATAGCAGAGCCCTCGGTATTGAATTCCTGCTCAAGGACCAACAGGGTTTGCTTATATATACGTTCATACTCAGACACCCTAAGCTGCATGGTCTCTTTGTCACCATTGAGCTGCAGGGCGGCCAGTTGCTTCTGGTACTTCTTGTATTCTGCAGACTCTTCATCCCAGACAGCCATACGAGCCCTCAGGCCATCCTCCTGAATCTTCTGCATATTAGCGGTATATTGGCGATAATCCTGTTCGCCGGCCTGATATTTCAGCATATTCTCAGCCAGGCGTGCATCAGTGAAGGCCTTTTCCTTCTTATCATCCTCCCTCAACTTCTTAAGGCGTTCACTTTCGGCCTTTTCGCGTGCAGTCTCAAGTTTCTTCTGCTCAGAGTCAGAGACGTATTCAGTCTTGGTTTTCTTTTCTTCAGGCTTGCCCTTATCAACGATCTTCTGGAGTTCATCAGACTGTTTGCGGTTGATGTCCAGGATCTCCTCTTCCTCTTTGATGCGCTCATTATTCCATCGCACCAGTTCTTTATAGTGGTCGATCTGCTCTTTTTGCTGATTAGAAACACGCTTGATGAACTTACCGTTTTCGTCGTACATGTTCCACTTGCCATCGCCTCTGTCCACATATTGAGGATTCTCAGGAACACCAAGCTCTTTCAGCTTGTTTTCGGCCCATTGGCGGTTACCCTTGCGTTTTCTCAGTTCTTCCTCGTGTGTCAGGCTTTCATCCTGGAGTGTAACCATGCGGTTGAAAGCGGCCTGTGCCCGCGCTGCCGTCTGCAGACTGGTCACATAGTCATCGAGGGCCTTGGTGTTGTTATTTATCAGGGTATTCTCAGTGGTCAGCTCACCATGATAAGAAGGCACAATCTTTTTGATCTCATCAAGGGCCTTCTTACGCTCACCGTATTTCTTGGTATTATCCTCAAGTGTCTTACGCAGCATCTTCAGTTTTGTAATCTCTTCAGCAGTAGCCTTGTTAGCTTCCTCGGTGACAGTCTTAATGCTCTCAGCCATAGCCTTGTGTTCACGCTCTGCAGCAGTCAGTTCGCGCTGTTTCTTCGCGGCTTCATCGGAATTGTGGACAAGGTCGATGATAATGCCGACCACAGCAGCAATGGCCACGAAGGCAGCCGTCCATGGATTCGTGACCAGCGCCTTCTTTAAGTTGGCCAGAGCCACCAAGAGTTTTTCATTCCAGAATATCTGCAGTTTTGACCATAAGACGTCGGCCTTGCGATAAGCAGTCAAAGCGGCGATGGTAAGACCAACAGAGATAATAGTACCTTTGGATTTGAAGAATAGAGTAACCAAAGCACTCATGATCTTGATCAGTGCAGATCCACTGGTGATGGTATATTTTACGACCGGCAGCAGCTGCTCACCCAGCTCAACAGACATCTCATGGAATTTCTTCTTACCCTTATCAATCTGTGCCTGCACCGTCTCATTCATCTTGTTATATTCATCAGTCACCGAAGTGGCCTCTTCGTAGGCCTTGGTGGCCAGCTGCTGGCGTTCGCGGACATCATCTATCTTATCTGCCATTGTAGAGAGAACGCCCACGGCACGGGCACCATCGAGCCCCATGTCATCGAGCATCTTCATCATGGTCTGAGGATCAGCGGCCTTCAGACTGTCGGCCAGAGCGAGGATGGCCGCATTGGCATCGTTATTGAGGAGGTCGGTGAACTCCTTCACATCTTTACCCGCGATCTTGGCAAACTTGGCCGTATCAGTCTGCATCTTGGTAAGCATGTTACCGAAAGCGGTACTGGCCATTTCATCACGCAGCAGATTCTCATCCATCACAGCACCGAAGCCCATGATCTGAGCCTGAGTCAGTCCAAGCTGCTTGCCGAAACCAGCCACACGCGCTGTAAAGTCAACGAGATAACCAGCCTTGGCAGAGGAGTTCTGAGCCAGTTCGTTGACAGCAGAACCAGTGGCCAGCATTGCCTTACGAAGTCCCATATTGTCATCCTCACCGAAAGCCATTGCCAGTTTACCAACCTGGTCAATAGCCCCGTCGCCAAGGTCATCACCGAGTGAGACCTGGATCATGTTACCAGCTTCTACGAAATCAAGGATGTCTTCTTTGGCGGTCTTACCAAGACGGCCTGCAGCACCAGCCAGTTCGTTGAGTTCCTCGCGGCCGGTACGCGTATCCATCTCCTTCAGGCTCTCGTTTAGGTCGCGTACCTCATTATCGGTCATGCCGGTGTACTTGCGCACGTCGGCCATAGCTTCCTCCATCTGTGCAAAATCCTCTGTGGATGAACGAACAGATGTAGAGAGGCTGGTAATTGTTTCGAAAAGAATAATTACGCCACCCCAGCTATCATTCAGGAACTTAAAAAACCTTTGGAATATAGGTGTACTGGATTTGGTCTCTTTATTAATCTTATCAAGTTCTGCATTCGCCTCCTTGAGTGCCGACGTCAAGCCACGCCACATCGCGCTACCACGCTCAACATCATTGCTGCTAAGCAGTTTATTGATTTCAGAGATAGTCTTCTTCAGATCCTTCGGTTTGGCATCCGACAAGTTATTGAGCGTATCACCAACAGACTTGGTACGTAACGCCATTTTTTCGAGATCCTTGTTTGTCTTGTCTATCTGCTTTTGAATCCTAGCGAACTCTTTAGTTCCTTCAGCATACTTTTTCTGCTCCAATTGCAGTTTTCTGACCTTCTCAGTAAGGTCAGCCATCTCCTTTTTAGCCTGCTCGGTGTTGAGCCGGATGACGGTTTCGTATCTCTCAGTATTTGCCAATCGAGTAGGAGGAAAATGAAGAAGTTTTCCTCCTACTTCATTTTCCGACCTCTCACACCACCGTACGTGCGGTTCCGCATACGGCGGTTCTTC
>ONYZ01000118.1 GCA_900322175.1 uncultured Prevotella sp. | reverse complement strand
GTATGCTCCATCGCCGCTCAGTGAACCACTGTTGTAGCCATTCGATTCCATCACTGTAGCATTAACTGTCTGATTATACTTAGCTGCCATTGCAGGCACTGCACCCAGAGTAAGTGTTCCGTCGCTGTGCTGGATAATCTTGTGGCAAACCAATGCGCCACTCCAGTTAGGCTCGTTGCCGTCGCCAGCACCTACGTTGGTGTTTTTCTCGTGGATATCGCTACCAGAACGGAATGGGCACCAGCCCCAGATGTAACGATCCGTACCATTAGAGGCAGTCTTGGCAGCATAGAGCGAACGGCTGTCGAGTACGCCCTCATGTCCGTCAGGAGCCCACTTCGGTCCGTCGTTCAAACAACTCTTCAGCTCCTCGTAGGTTGAGGCTACCATATACTTAACCTTACGGCTCCAGCTGGCGCGATAGCTCTCGCTGAACACGATGTACCAGTAGTTGCCCATCTTAAAGATGTCAGGACACTCCAGCATACGGTCCCAGATCATACGGATACGACCTACGTGCTCCCAGTTCTTCATATCGCTCGACTTGAACTCAGCGAATACTGGGTCGCCACCACCATTTGGATAGGTAGAGATAACCATGTGATAGAGGTTGTCATCTGCTACGAATATCTGTGGATCGCGGAAGTCATTACCAGAGTAGCCGAAGTCGGGACCGTTCAGAGTCCAAAGCTCATCCTTAGTCCAGGTCTTGAAGTCGGTAGATGTTGCACGCATCACCACCTCGCGGTTCTTGCAGTTGCCGTTATGTCCTGTGTAGTATATATAATAGGTGCCGTCCTTCTCGAAAGCGCAACCTGTACCCAGTGCAGCATCCTGCTGGTAGTCGTTAGCACCGTATGCCAGCAACTCGCCCATCGACTCGTAGTTAGCACCATCCTTGGTAGATACAGCCCAAATGGGGTGGAAGCGATAGGTCATGTTGTTGATGAACTCCTGCAGATAGAGCACCTTGAAGTCGCCGCTCTTCTCATCGTAGAAAGGCATTGGGTCGCCTACACGGCCTACAGCTGGTGTATAGAATGTGCCAAAGCCGGCAGCATCAGTCGAAGCGAAGAATGTGGTTGTGCCGTTCCAGTCCTTAGCGGGATCGCCGCTGAACTCCTCGTCGCTGCACGCCGTCAGCGCAGAGGCTGACAGCATGAGTGCGAATACTGAATATATCATTGTCTTCATAACTTTCTGTTTTTATTTTGTTAGATAATCAAATGCGTTGAGCATAATCTTGCCCATGTTTTCGTGATAGATCGACTCGTATGGAGTAGGAGAGTTCCAGTCGTAGAGGCCTGAGCCCAGACAGATGATACCACCCTTGCCAAATTCGCCGTTAGCACTCTTCAACTCCCAGGCGTTCACGCTGTTGTCGCCAGTCAGTGCGCGTCCACCAGTCTTGGCCTCGAATGCATCCTTACCATCCTGATAGGTATCCCAGAATCCGTACTGTGATGTGGTGTTACAGATGGTGTAGCCATTGTCGAGTGTGTAGATGGCGTTTTCAGGTGCTCCTGGATAGGTGGTGAGTCCTTTCCATAGTGGGTGAGCAGCGTCGTAGGCCCATGTGTGCCAAGGATCGTCGCCCATCAGGTCGGAGCCTTCGCCGCCTCCGCCGCCCCAAACATTGTTTGGATAAGCATCCTCAGGCATAGCGCCCAGAGCAATGGCATAGTTCACAGCCGAACGTCCCAATACGAATCCTACGCCGCGCTGCCAGAGTTCCTTCATCTTAGAGAGGGCTGTCATGGCACCCTGCTCGGCCTCTGCAAATCCGTTGTAGTTGCCGTATGAAGAGCAATGACGGTGGAAGAATATCAGCTTACATTTCTCGAGCGAGATGTTACCGCCAGCTACGTCACTCCACGATGCGTAGGCAGCGCTTGCGATGTTACCAGTGAGCCACTTGGCAGCGGCCTTCTCCTCATCGTTCAGCAGTTCGATATTCTCAGCATCGCCAACGAACAGTGCGATAGGATCCTCAATCAGTGTTACGTAAACCGTATAAACTGTGGTAGCAGTATTATCGTTGAGTGTAATCTGGAACGGCTCAGTGAAGTTGCCCTTAGTGCCGCTAGCGGGACTACAGGTAGCATCCTCGCTGCACTCCACTTCGAAAGTAGCATTGCTCAGATCGATACCGCTGTTAGCCATCACGCTTACGGTGATAGTCTTGTCCTGCTGGTTGATGGCACCTTTCACTCCCTCAAGGATGAAAAGCGACATCAGCGCCTCGTCGTTTCTTACGCTTACCTGATAGTCCATCACCAAGTCACCATTGCTGATATGCAGGGTACGATCGCCGTCAAAGTTGATGTGGTCGCCCACCTTCATATTGGTCTGTGCACCAGCAGATACTGTCAGACTTGTTATCTCCATATCACCCTTCTGGGCGAAATCTACGGGCACTTTTACTTTTACCAGTCGCTTCTCTGTGTTGATGGTACCTTCGTATTGTCCGTTCAGGACAAACTTCTCAACCAAGCATGAACCGCTTACGTCGATGCTGCCCGTATGATCATCGTTACAAGCGGTGAGCCCGCATACGATGCATATTGCGCAGATAATGCTATATATCGTTTTCATAACTCTTAACTCTAAATTCTTAATTTTTAAATCTTAACTCGAT
>ONYZ01000008.1 GCA_900322175.1 uncultured Prevotella sp. | reverse complement strand
ACCTTTACCGCCAAAATCTTCACTGTGATAGTATTCACGACAAACGTTGTTGATCTGTGAATCTGTAATCAGTAAGCGTGGAATGCTTCTGGATAGTCCCTGTGGTAGAGCCTGATAGAGTCTCATTCGTCCAATGATTTGGGCAAACTGAGTTTCTGTCAGATAGGTGTTGGATAGAGTCTGCATCAAGTGGATGTCTTTTGCAGGGTTGAACTGATTGAATAGCTCCATTACCTGTCGGTAGAGTTGCTTCAAATCCATGACTTCCATAGAGAGCTTAACACCTTGACCTGTTAGCACCTGATTTGAACAGATCACTACGCGCCATCCTACGAAAACAGAGAACTTTTCTACTCCCTTAGAAGATCTGTAGAGGTTGAGATCGTTGTAATTACGAACTCCGCCCACAGTAAGCTCTAATCTGTGACCATCGATAGTCTCATAGATTGTTGGAATAGTGAAAGCGAATGCTAAACGCTGGTAGAACTGAGTCTTTTCACACTCCAAGAGTTCAGAAGCTCGTTTACCTAAAGCGTCTGGAGTACGACCTCTAACGATGTGAGACACACGGATCGATGGATTAGAGATAGATTCGCCCTGATAGAAGGACTTGGCGGCATCGTGAACAGACTCAATAAAGTCCTGATGAGAGATCGTTAGCTCCTGATTAGCCCAAGTTGGAACAACGCACTGAGTTTTTAGCTCTTCCATGGTGATGCTGTTGGTATTAGCATCCAAGAAGCTAACGAAAGATCTGGAGGTTACAGGCTGTTCTACAATTTCTTCGTAGTCAGCGTACTCAAACTGATTGCTGTTATTATTAGCCACAGCAGCAGGCATCAACAATAAATTGTCCATAACAAAATGAATTAAATGGTTATTGATAGAGTGAACTGTATGAGGTACGTGTTTACCTCTACAGAGGTACATACGCTCTACAAATCTGGCTACATTTTTGGTATATTGCTCAGGTTTCCCATGGAAAAAACGTTTTACCCATTGAGGTAGTGAGGGGGGCTGAATGTAGGGTGTAGTGGCGTGCTTAGAAAAAATAAAAATTTTGAAAAGTGATGATATTTGGAGAATAATGTGTAACTTTGTAGCCATGAAAGCATTTGGAGACTTTGTTAGATATAATAAAGAATTAGGTATAAACGAGTATGATATTACCGTATATGCTTCATTTTTTGCCGATAATATTCAACTTCACTTAGAGTATGACGATAAGGGAAATTGGGTGTACGATGGACTGTCTTATGATGAGTTTGCTATTAGGTGGGATAATGACCCTGATAGATTTTGCAATGCACTACAAAAGATGCTAGCAGATGAGGAACTTGGTAAGCTGCAAGATGAAATAGAAGAAGAGATTGGTATTAAAATTGACTACTTCAATTTCTACCCACTATGTGCCTTTGTAGACGCTATAGTTAGGGAACGTTACTTTGTCCTGCTGAAGCCGACAGCTAAGGATATATTGTCAAATCTGAAAGAAGCTAAAGAAATCACTATTACTAATTCTGATAGTTCTAAAGTTACTTTTTTGAACCATCAACTCATAGAAACTGCTATAAATGCCATCAAGGCCAAAGCCGACGAAGGAAAAAACTATGAGACGGAAAGGATGGTCAGAATTGATGAAATTGCTAATAATGTAGTCATGCAAAGTAAGTTCGCTTTTTGGATAGCGACCTTTTTAAGAGAGTATTTCCCAAATGCTAAAAGAAGGAATAATAATCTAAAAATGGATGAAGGATATAGTCAGTTTCCAGAGATAGGGATTGTGCCAGTAACTTTTGTTAAGTACGAAGATTGGCATAGAAAATCAATGGACTGGACTAAAACAAGTCTTGTCCTTCATCCGTTCCAAAAAGGTGAAACGATTACTATCGGAGAACTAAAATAAGACTAAAACTGTTAGAATTTCTAGATCGGAATTACTAACAGTTTTTCTTTTTATATTTAATAATTCTGCACTATCTTTGCACCCAGAAACCAAAGCACAGTGCTGAGGTAAGTTTATAAAATATGATGAATTATGGAATTCAAAAGAAAAATTGGTAAGGATGTGTCAGTAAAGAGTGTTAATGATTTGTTTGCAACTGACAAGAGGAAGTTAAGAATTGAGTTGTTTGGTAGTTATCTCAGCAAGTCGTTTGTCTTCGAAACGGTTTTATCTAACGTAAATAGTAAAATCGGTGAGATTAAAAAACAATTGGAGAACTTAAACACTCTTCAAGTTGAACTCCAAAAGCAGATTGAAGAGAAGAGGGCACAAGAGTTCCAAAGAAGAGTTGAGAGAATGTCAGACTCAGAAGTTCAAGCCCTTTTTGAACAACTAAAAGTAAGACTTGGTCAGTAGTAACAATGCTACTTTGCTACGAGAAAGAGGTTAGCTTAACGCTGACCTTCTTTCGTATGTGCCATAGAGAAAAGTTAAATGTGTTGCTAGATTAGCTCTGCTTAGCGCCTACAATAAAGTGTTGGGTTGTTAAAAAACGTTTAATCTCTTGCAGATTTCGGGTAAATAATTTACCTTAGTAAAATAACGGCAGAAAAGAACGAATCGACAACGATGCCCTAAGCACCTGATAATCAAAAACAAACGATGCTAAATAAAAAAGTATTTGTTTAGTTGTTTAATCGGGCTTGCCGTGATGGTAAGCCCCTTATTTTCTGTTGTATTCAGCAGTTTTTTTTAATTATTCTTGGACATTTCAAATAAATATCCTATCTTTGCCCCAAAACGAATATAAATATTACGAATAGTCCATGAATAAGATAGGAAAAATTACAATCTGCAGCCTGCTGTTCTCCATGAATGTAGCAGCGCAGGAACCAGCTACCACAGACAGCGTTAGTACACAGGAAAGTAAGCCTAGCCTGATGGCAAGGCTTAATCAGGTGCAGCAATACTTGGACGAAAAAGCCAGGGCGAAGGTTGATCCCAACTATATCGAAGTGCCTAAGAAGCCCTGGAGAGTGGTGCTGCGCTATAAGGAAAGCGTGTTCGACGTGGACTACAGCAACAATTTAGGCAACCCGTCGGCAGGTGATGGCGCCGAATGGAAGATGCGCTTTGAACCGCCAATGTCGCCATCGCTAGGTGTGTGGGCTGGCTATCGTGGTACTGGCATAGCTGTGGCCAAGAATCTTGGAAAAAAGAAGGGAACTACGCTCTCATTCAGCACCACCGGTGCTAAGTACGGAGCCAACCTCCGTCTGCGTAGTTTTGATGTTACCGAAGGAACTTTCACCTCAACCATCTACGATAATGGCAAGGTTTTGCATCTGAATGGTGATGCTCGACTACTGGCTCCTGTCAACATTACGTCTCTCTATCTTAACGGCTATTACGTGTTTAACGGCCGACGATACTCACAGGCTGCGGCCTACAACCAGTCTGTCATCCAGCGTCGCTCGGCAGGATCATTGCTTTTGGGAGCCACCTTGTATCTGGCGGGTATAGATTTGAGCGACGACAAAAACTCATCGTTGATACTCCTTAGTAGTGGCGTTGGCCGCATCATAATACATCAAGGTAACATCGGTATCGGATACGGCTACAACTGGGTACCGTTCCGTGGATTTGTTGTCAACGCAATGGCTATGCCAACCGTAAGTTTCTACAATCGCGTGAAGGTTAACGAGTACGACTGCAACTATGAGATGGTAGAGGCTACTGGGCCAACTGACGACTACGGACAATGGAACCCCGATACACACACTTGGGCCAATGGAAAGACGCACAGACCCATTCCCATTGGCAATGACGATTCGTGGTACGATGGAGTTGACAGTTGGGAAGTAGGTTCTGAGACCACTTATAGCTTACTAAGGTTCAACCTCGACCTGCGTCTAGGCATAGCCTACAACTGGAGCGATTACTTCATCGGCGCTCAGGCACAGTTCAACAATTTCTTCTTTAAGAAAGACCAATGCAAGATTAACATCTACGACGCCTACGCACGCATTTCGCTTGGTGTGAGACTTTAGGTCATCCCATCACTACATCCAGCACCATCATCAGTACAAAGCCAATGGCGAAACCGATGGTGCTAAGGTTGCTGTGCTTGCCGCTCGATGCCTCGGGGATAAGTTCCTCTACTACAACGTAGAACATGGCGCCTGCGGCAAATGCCAGCATATATGGCAGCACGGGCATTATCATAGATGCCAGCAATAACACTGCGAGGGCTCCCACAGGTTCAACGGCACCGCTGAGCGACCCGATGGCAAACGAGCGCCAACGGCTGTTGCCTGCTGCACGCATCGGCATAGAGAGGATGGCGCCTTCGGGCACATTCTGTATGGCGATACCCACTGCAACAGCCAGCGCACTGGCTAGCGATATGTTCGACGCACCGCTATCGGCTCCGGCAAACACCACGCCAACGGCCATTCCTTCGGGCAGATTGTGGATGGTTACAGCTAGCGCCAGCATAGCAGTCTTCGACAGCTTTGAACGCAAGCCTTCGGGCTTATCGGTACCTATGTGCAGGTGTGGCGTAAGTTCGTCGATAAGCAGCAGAAATCCCATAATTCGTGAAACTAAGCATTACGCGTCCCAGAGCCCCCTAAGGTCGCGCATACTGACTGAAAAATGATTTTAATAATCCTATAATTGTTTATTATTGATTTTGCGCTGCAAAGGTACGGCGAAAAAATGAAGTGCGTAATACCTAAAACATGTGTTTTAAGCACAGCACACTAGTAAAGTATGCAGAAACTTATTAATTATTTATAGGTATTCTGAATTGTTGACAATAATTTTATCTAAATTGCAAAATAATTCTTTTTTTTATTTGGCAGATTCAAAATTAGTTCGTATATTTGCCAGCGACAAGCCTGCCTTATGGACAGGGCGAGTCAAGTAAAAGATATACTATTAACTGGCAATAACTTTAATGACTATATGAAGAATTGGCTAAAAATAATCTTTCATTTAGATCACATCATCGTTACAATTCTCACCATCAGTACTATCGAATTGATGGTGGCAATAGTCATTAACCTTGATTTCCTAAGTCCTGTCGTCAGAAGCCTTAAAAGTTTCTCTATGACAGACATATATTACAAAATACTGAATAGTGGTGAACCTACAGATGTATGTAGTAGTATTACGCTAGTAGACATGACAGAGTTGACTCATCGCAAAGATATTGCCCAAGTTATCAGGGAAATCAATGAGATGAAGCCGTCAGTATTTGGAATTGACATAATATTCGAAGGAGAGAAAGCAGACGCAGAAGGTGACAGTCTCTTGACAGAAGCCAGTCTACAGGGTAATCCATCAAATACCGTATTAGCTTATAAACTCACCAACTATGATGAGAACAAACAAGCTTATCAAAAAGAGCTGCATTCCTTTTTCTCTATGAATGAAAACTTAACAGAGGGGTTTGTCAACTTGGTAGACAATCCAGATAAAAGTGTCAAGAGATATGCAAACTTCCTTCGTTATCAAGATACGCTGGTGTATTCTTTCCCTTCCCAAATTTCTAAGATAGTCACAAAGAAATATGTCTGCGATGAAGATATTTATACCATTAACTACAAACCTATTGTATTCCCTGTTATCAAATACGATGAATTACAAAACTATAAGGAATACATCACAGACCATATTGTTCTTTTAGGAACCACTCAAGAGGAAAAGGACAAGTTCTACACTCCTATCGGACAGAAATCAGGCATGGAGATACTGGCCTATACTATTCTCTCCATGACAGAGTGTCCTCCTGTAGAGCATGCTAGTCTATGGGTTATCATCTTATGGGCGCTCATTGCTGGTTACATAACCAATGTGATAGATTATTTACTGACCAGGCGAATTCGTGGAAGTAAGTCATCTGTGATGGTTTTTATTTCTCAAGCAGGATTGTATGACAAAGTCATATACTTCCTTGTCATGGTAGTTATAACGTGGATTTCGTTTGAACTATACGTAAATAATAGTTATTATGTTGATACAGTACTGCCATTGGCCACGATTGTCCTCATTAAGGAAGGTCGTTTGTTATATGTTGCTTTGTTGTCAGTGCTTAAAAAGAAAAAGAAGGAGAACCTTGTAAAAAAGTCAATCTATGTCAATGAGATAATGTAGTATTACTAATTATAAAAACATATAATGATGAAGAGACTATTATCTTTTTTAATAATCGTTATGTCTTCACTGGCATGTGTTGCACAGGTAAAAGAACAATCTTTGATTGTCTATGATGTAAGTGACAATGTCACCTACATTAGGAAGAAACAGTCAGTTGAGAAAAGGCAAAAACTCTCACTCAAAGACCATATTAGTATTCCAAAAGATGGATACATCAAGTTGTTGGATAAAGACAAACAAAGGATGTTTACCATCAAAGATAAATGTCGGGGAAGTATTTCCTCACTTATAGCTAGTCAGAAAAATGCAGAAAGAAGTTTAACAAAGCAGTACTTCGCATATATTCTAAAGTCTTTAACAAGAAAAGATACGGAGCCCGACTACAAATCCGGACTTACCACAGCGTCTTTCCGCAATGATGCAGATTCTTTGTTATGCGATATTGACTCATTGCAAACTGTGGTTGATTCTCTTAACAATGTCATAACAACACTTACCAATGACTCTAAAAACAAATAATGATCTCACGTATCCTTTTCCTTTGTTGGGTATTTCTAATGTGTCCTTTGTTGGGATTGGCTCAGAATAAAGACTTGAATGTCCTCTCTGACGCAGCATCTAAGGCTGTCAAGAGAGGAGATTATAACACTGCCGATACCCTTTATCACAACTATGTCGGCTTATTCCGTCAACAGGGAATACAAAAGGACTACCAATACTCTGAAATTCTTGCCTATCTGGCACGACGTGCCATGCAGATGGGGAAGATAGGCCAAGCTATCATTATGCAAGAAGAGGTAATCGAAGTTAAGGCAACCGCCCCCGACTGCAATTTTACACAATGGGCTAGTGCCATAAGTGATTTGGCGTCCTTCTATTCGGCAAAAGGTGATTATACGCAAGCCATAGAAACTGGTCAGAAAGCGTTGGATATGCTAGGAAAGAAATTGGGAGAAAAGCATCATACCTACAATATTGCATTGGCAAACCTGGCAGCATATTATGAAGCACGTGGCAGACAAGGTGACTATGAGACTGCTGTATCACTCGGAGAGAAAGCCGTAAAAAACATTAAGAAAGAAACACCAGAATATGCTAGCACACTCAATGCCTTAGTTGTCTATTATTCCCAAATTGGTGATTTTGACAAAGCCAAGAGTGTATCTGAAGTTGCCATGAAAGAAGTACAAAAGCGATTGAAAGCAGACGGAATACACTATGCAACCATCCTAAATAACCAGTCTGTAAAATTAGCAAATGCAGGAAACTATGACGAAGCAATAAAGTTTGCTTTGCGAGCCAAAGAGTGTTTTGAACAAATAGATGGGACACAAACACATGTTTATGCCAAGTTGCTTAACAATATGGCAACTTTTTATTTTCACCAACATGACTATAAAACCGCTACAGAACTTTTAGAAATGTCTCTTCCTATCTACGAACGGACAGTCAACAGACAACATCCTGACTATTTGCGCTGTCTAAGTGATCTTTCTGCTGCCTATGTGGCAGATGGTAATTTGGACAAGGCTGATGAACTAGCCAATGAATCCGACAATATTCATGAGTTGATAAAAGATGAAGACAATACTAAATATGCAATGTCTCTCTCGAAACAGGCAGACATCTTTGCCTCAAATGGGAATTATCAGAGAGCCATAGATAACGGACAAAAAGCCTTTGAAATCTTCCAGAAAAGGAATGACAAGGACAATATGGCGATGTCGTTGAGTAAACTGGCTACCTATTGGGCTAATGACGGCAAACTTGATAAAGCATACGAAATAGCTCAACGCTCTCTTGATTTTTTTCAAGAAGATAATGAGGAAAGTACCTATTATGCCCAGGTGCTGAACAACGCATTATTACTATACTATCAAGGAGGAGATTATCAGACTGCGACTAAATATGGTTTGAAGGCACAGCATATTTACGAACATATCGGTGATACAGGAAATATCATTTATGCCCGCATTTTAGCAAACAACGCTATGCTTTCTTTTGTTAATAACCAATTAGAACCAGCTATTGAAATGGCTCAAAAGGCATTGGATATTCAAGTTGGGATACTTGGTAGTGAACACCCCGACTTAGTTCCACTGCTGTATAACTTGGCTATATATCACATCAAGGCAAGTAACACAAAAGAGGCTAGACAGAAATACATGCAGGCTCTTTCACTACAGTCAGAGGATGTCCGAACCAACTTCCTGCATCTGACCTCACAAGAACGTGAGAGATATTGGAACCGCAAGAACTACATATTTAAAAACGCTCCATTGATCGCATATCAGGACACTCTGGATCAAAGAATGGCGACAATGGCCTATAATGCGCTTCTCTTCCGAAAGGGTATTCTGCTAAATTCTGATATTGATTTCCGTAGCATTATCAAGGCCTCTGGCAATCATGACTTGTATCAAAGATACAACAAACTGGAGGAACTACAAAAGCAGTTAGCAAGCTATTACAATCAGCCGTCGCATATAAGGGGGCTTTCTAAACAAATCAAGAACGAAATTTATCAACTTGAACGCACTTTAGTCCGCGACTGCAAGGAATACGGCAGTTTTACAAGCGATTTAGAAATAAATGTAGACGATGTCATACAGGGACTACAAGAGGATGAAGCTGCCATAGAGTTTGCTGATATCTATCTAGAGGGACGAGGGGTAACATATCTTGCCTTCCTAATAAGAAAAGGTCTGACACATCCCAAAATGATTAGGCTTTTCAGCGAAGATGAACTTCTCAATCTAAAATATGGAGCAACAAGTCTTTTTAAGGCCATGCAAACACAATCTGGGATTGACTCCATTTATTCTGATGTCCGTTTTGGGCGGATGTTGTGGGAACCGATTATAAACGAATTGGATAGTAGTATAAACAAACTATATTTCTCGCCAACATCTTTATTCTATCAGTTAGGTATCGAATATCTACCTTGTGATACACTTGCAACGCATATTAATGACAAATTTGATGTCTATAGGCTTTCTTCAACGAAGATGCTAACAAAGCGAAGTCTCAAATCTCCAGCAATCCATTCTGCAGCAGTGTATGGAGGCCTATACTATGACATGAGCCTGAGTCAGTTGCAAGAACAGCATCATCTTTTGGCAGATAGAGATGGGAACTTATCGGCAGAGATTGGAAGTACAGACAGAAGCAGAGCCATTGATTCCCTTTCACTTCGTGGAAGTGTTGGGTATCTTCCTGGTACGCTCCATGAAGCTGATAGTATCGGTGAACAACTTATGCAGAAAGGCATTCCAACAAAAATGATGATTGGATATGAAGGTACAGAGGAGTCATTCAAAGCTCTTGACGGACAAGACATGTCCATCATACATATCGCTACTCATGGGTTCTATATCCCAGAAAATGATGTGAGAAGACATAACATACGGTTGGTGTTTTTAGACAATCAGGCAGAGAATATAAGCAACCCATTAAATTATTCAGGTTTACTGTTCTCAGGGGCAAACTACGTGTTAAAGGGAGGAAAACAGCAAGATGGGGTGGAAGATGGAATTCTAACTGCTAATGAAATAGCACAAATGGACCTCAATAAGACTGATTTAGTAGTTTTGTCAGCATGCCAGACTGGAGTAGGAGAAATCCGGGAAGATGGAGTGTTCGGCATTCAACGAGGATTCAAGAAGGCTGGCGTTCACTCTTTACTGATGAGTCTATGGAACGTAGATGATAAGGGTACAGTTATGATGATGACACGATTTTATCAGTACTTGACAGATGGGTACACCAAAAATAAGGCTTTGCAGTATGCCCAAAAGGAAATGCAACATAATGGATTCAGTAGTTTTTACTGGGCTTCGTTTGTTTTGCTTGACGGAATGTAACTTTCATGACAGAGATATAAACTTAAAATATTACAGAATTATGAAGAGGAAACAATTTTTCATTAGTGCCATCGCTGCAGTATTCGCAGTAAGTACAGTCACTGCACAAGAAGACACACGTGATGTTCTAAAGTCGTATTCATTCATAGAGGCACAAGGTGGCTTGCAGATGACTGCCACAGATGCTCCTATGAGCAAGTTGTTCACCCCAACTGCTGCTATCAGTTTCGGTCATTATGTCTTTCCATCTATGGGTTTCAGATTTCACATAAATGGAATGCAGGCAAAAAGCGGCTTTTCCGACTTGGAACAATACTATAAGTGGAAATACGTTACAACTTCGGCAGACCTTCTTGTCAATCTGACAAACCTTTTCAACGAGAATCCCCGGCATCTGTTAAATGTTATATTTGTCGGAGGAGTTGGTTTGAACTATGCATGGGATAACGATGAACTGAAGAACCTGAATATCCCATATGGTAAAACGCCATTTGCCTGGAAAGATGATAGATATAGTTATAATCTTCGTGCAGGTCTTCGTCTGGAAACAGATGTTACCAGGGTTATGGGAATATCTTTTGAAATTGCCGCAAACAATCTTTGTGACCGTTTCAATTCGAAAACCAACAATGCCGGAGACTGGATGTTTACAGCCATGTTAGGTGTCAGCTATCGATTTGGAAAACGTTTTGCGAAGCCAACTCCCATCCTCGTACCAGTTGTACAAGATGCCACAGAGGTAAAAACTGTTAGTATGGCACCAACAACTTATACTGCGGAGGAGTATAAACCAGAACCGCAACCAAAGCAAGAGGCAAAGCTTGTTGTAAAAACAGATAAATTGCACGAGAATATTTTCTATGCTATCTGCATGAGCAATCCGAAAGAAGGAGGAATAGAACAGTTACAAAAGGTCGCTCGATTCATGGAAAAGCATAAGGATGCAAAGATTCAGATTGTGGGGTATGCTGATAAGGATACTGGTAATCCCGATGTCAATATGAAGTATTCAAAGCAGCGCGCTATAGAGTGTAAAGATGTCTTGGTAAAATCTTATGGTTGTAATCCTGATAATATCATCATAGACTCCAAAGGTGACACAGTTCAACCTTTTGATGAAAATGAGAAAAATCGCTGTGTCATCATTGACTCAGAAGCCAAATATACTGTTGAAGAGTAAATTTCGATAGTCGAAGACTCTCACCTGTATAGTGCCATTAATCAACTTGAATAGTGGCACTTTTCGCATTGAATTATGGCACTATTCAAGTTGAATTGTGCCATTATTCAAGTTGTTTTTTGCCGGCTCGCGCGCAATAATTAATTAATTTAAAATTAATTTATAAGCCCCTATATGGGGGCTTAATTATAATTTAATTAATTATTTAATTTAATTAATTGCTTTTTCGAGCGACAAAATTACGAAACTCCAAAAATCAATTGGCGGGTTAATACCGTTTTGTTATAGAATAATAACACATTTAACCAATTTTTACGTAAATTCTCTCTTTTCCTAAATAATTCTCATTTTTATTTGGTTGTTTCAAAATTAGTTCGTGTATTTGCCAAAGTCTTAGTCCGCTATACTACGATGCTGTGCTTTTATATTATCACTAACCTAAATCAATAGACAAAAGACGAATTGCAGAAGGCATGTCATTGTATTCAAATGATCGTCCTGCCAATGCTCAATTATTCCTCAACCTGTTCCCAGGATGTGAAGACATTAATGGATGTCTGACATAGCGAGATGTAATTGAATTGGTGCAGGAAGGTGCTATCAATTTAGATTATTTCAAAAAGAAATTATAGTGTCGAATTGCGGTCGTACGCTATCAATGATAGCCTCGATTTGCTCTATATGTTCACAACCAATTTATACAGATAACTCTGAAAGTAGAGTTGCTGCTAAGTCACGAAAAGACTTCCGATATGACAGATTATGCTTTAAGTATATAGTACCATCTTCCATATAGACTTTTTTGTTCACCTCCAGCATCATGGACTGATAATTGAAAGGGCAGTCTGGAGTTTCAGAGTTGCTGTATGGTTCGTTGATGCCAACCTTGTACCCACACTCCTCAAAGAGGTTGACCGCCAGTTCTATAGTTTCCTTGTTGGGCTTTGACCAGTCTTCGTTATAGCCAATACAGATATCGACATCGCTCAATTCACTGGGGAAAGAATGACAATCCAGCAGGAGGGCTTCAGGACAGAGATTGTACCTCAATCGTTCTTGATGATGATACCATAGATTCAACAAATGCTCCTCATGTTCTTGGGGAATCATTCGTGAATAACCATCAAACCGTTTGTAAAGAATCCCCTGGCCTTTAGCCTCCAAAGGATCATTCCAAAGACGTTCCGCGTCAACAATGAAACGTGAATAAGGGAATCTGACCGTTTTGATATTCTCCTTCTTGTAGCCATGAAAGAGATAGTCCGTGTGCCAGTCGGTCCACTTCAGCACAATGTCATTGACGAACTTCTCGTCAGATGCTCGTCATAAAGCCCCTCGATGGAGGCATGCGGTTCATTAAGAACAATTCGGGTGTATTGCATACCGTTATCATTTTAGTTAATACTCACTTAACTCGCATCGCCTTACCACCGTGGCATAACGAAAGCTCGGTTGGTGTGAACTTAATCACTCTTGATGCTTTTTCGGATGCAAAAGTAGTGATAAAGTAGAAAATAAACAAACTTTGAAGGTTTTTTTTGAAGATTATATGGACTATTAGCCAAAAATCGAAAAAGAAATGTGTAAATTTGCAAGCAATAACACTTCTATCGCCGTCAGTAACATGTGTCTAGTGATTTAGTTTTTAAAGAGAGAAAGTGTCTAGTGAAATCAAAAAAGTCAGTCAAACCAAACACTTGTCAAAAACCGTCAATTAATTCAAATCATCGTTTGAATTAATTAATTTGATGATTTGAATTAATTCACCCGAGTGAATGGGTCAATTCACCCGAGTGAAATGATTAATTCACTCGAGTGCCTATTTTGGTAGTTTTGAATAATGATTTTTGCGATTAATCATTTGTAGGTATCAACTGCTTTACGGGGAAGGTGAAATAGGTGTCGGGGAATGGTTCGTCCTTCAGCGTAAAGTGCCACCACTCGCTGTCGAGGGGCTTGAATCCGTGAGCAAGCATGGCCTTGCGCAGCAGCATGCGGTTCTTGAACTGCTGTTCGGTGATGCTACGGCCTTTGGGACTCTTGCTATTATCCCCTGTGTATTCGACTGTTTCGGGATTTCCGCAGAAGTCTGGATGGCTCTCAGGACCGAACCAGTCGAATGTTCCGCCCATATCCAGTTCCTTCTCAGTAACCATATCAAACAGTGTCAGGTCTACCGTACTGCCACGTGTATGACCGCTCTTCTCGTAGATGTATTCCTGCTCAAACAGCACGCTCTTGTCCAAATCGGGATAGAAGTACGTCTTCATCAGCGTGTCGGGTACGTTTTCTGCCCAACGCACAAAGTGGTCAACACCCATCTGTGGACGGTAGGCATCGTATATCTTAAGTCGATAACCCTGCGATTTCACATCGTCGCTCACGGCCTTCAGCGCCGCAGCAGCCTGCTTTGTCAGCAGGGCAGTTGGCTCCAGATAGCCGTCTATGCGAGTACCCACAAAGTTGTATGTACCAAAGTAGCGTATCTCCAGTATAGCATCGGGCACAACGTCGGTCAGAGTTACAAACTGGCTGCAGTCGTCGGTAGCGCTAACCTTGGGTTTTTCCTTTGTAAAGCATGCCGTAAATACACTTGCGCCGCATATCAGGGTGGCGGCTATCACCCAATGGATCATCTTTTTCATTGTTCTATTTATTTTTGATTGAATACAATTTTGCCATCAGAGCGCCGCTTATGTTGTGCCATACGCTGAACACGGCGCCGGGGATGGTGGCTAGCGGATAGGCTGCGAAATGCAGTACGGCTAGCGACGATGCCAGACCTGAGTTCTGCATGCCTACCTCGATGCTTAGTGCCACGCACTTAGGCTTTTGCAGGCGCAACAGTCGCCCAACGGTGAAACCGATAGCGAGACCCATCAGATTGTGAATCATCACTACTGCCACCACCAGCAATCCTGCAGTAAGTAGTCGGTCGGCATTATGCGCTACGATAATGCCTACCACCAGTGCTATCACTACCGACGAGAATGCGGGCAGATAGGGAGTAACGCCACGTGTAATCTTCGGCATGAACCGTTGGCAGAGCAGTCCGCACACTATAGGCGCTATAACAACATATACAATGCTCATCAGCATGCCCATCGCGTCAACATCTACCATAGTGCCAGCCAGCGCCCATACCAGCAGTGGCGTGAGTAGCGGGGCCAGTAGGGTAGAGGCGGCGGTCATTCCTACCGACAGCGCCAGGTCGCCCTTGGCCAGATACGTTATGACATTAGATGCTGTGCCGCCCGGGCAGCAGCCCACCAGTATCACGCCGATAGCCAGTTCCTTGGGCAGTGCAAAGGCCCATGTTAGCCCCAGCGCCAGCAGCGGCATCACCGTAAACTGTGTTAGGCAACCTATTAGTATATCCTTTGGGCGGCTCAGCACTATCTTGAAGTCGGCAGGCGACAGAGTAAGTCCCATACCGAACATTATTACACCTAGCATGGGGTTGATGGCCGACGTGCCGATCCACGATAGCGATGCGGGTACTATCAGTGCCAGTGTCGCCACTATCAGCACCATCGCCCCCATCCATCTTGCTATGAAATCACATATTCTCTTTATCGTAATCATGTATGCAAAGGTAAGAAGAATAAAGTAAACTGCCAAGCTTTTGGTGATTTTTGTTGCAAAAAAGAGGTGCGAGCATCCCTGCCGGCACCTCGTTTCCAAAATCTGTCATAATGAAATGTTAATTCATTATTTATCCGTTACTATTATCAATCGTTTGCAAAGATACATCCTTAGCCACATTTTATGCAAGTATATTCTGCAAAAAATCATTAATATGGCAAGAAAGTACGCATCTTTGCATAAATGCTACTATCTTTTGTTGCAGTCTATGGGACCATCTTATTTCTGTTACTATTGCGATATTCGAACAATACTCCTATCAAGACTATGAAGATGGTCATGCCTCCAACAAATAATAATGTCTTTTGGGAGTCCACCTTCAGGTCAAGAAGATAGTTGCCCAGTTCTTGCAAATTGTAGATGGTGGCAAAGACCATCCATAAGCATACACACATTCGCCATAATGTGCCCCACCAGCTGTAACCAAACAGTTGGCGATAGGCAACAATGTAATATAAGAGTAGCAGCCACAATACCCCCAAATAGTCGGTAAGCATGGTGATTATGCCAATGATAGTAAGCAGTGTGGCCATAAATACCTGGATGAAGAAGCCTTCGGGAAGCGTGTGCTTGCGGTGTTTGGGTGCAAAGCGAAACATCAGCCATGTGGGTAGCAACATCATGCAACATAGTGTCATCATTGCCCAACCGGGATTCTTGTCGGCCCATTCGCTAAACGCGTCGAACGACGATTTACTGACTTCATTTGCCTCTTCTATCAAGTCTTGTGGTTCGCTCACAAATGCATTGGCCATCACCATACCGATGGCTACTATAAGCAGCATCTTGACTGGCGGGAACGATACTTGGCGTTTACCACTGATGTAGTCGCTGATAAGATAGCCTGGGCGCAGCAGCAATTGTGCTATCGAAAAGCCTAGTGAGCGTGAGTCCATGCCCCAGATAACCATCAGGCCCTGACGCACGGTGTTCCACCCGATAGGTCCCACACCCGATTTCTGTCCGCATACGGGACAGAAGTTAGCTTGAAACTCGGTTCCACAGTTGGCACATCGCTCCGTATGGTCACTATGATTCTCGTAGCTGAAAGGATTAATCTGCCAAGCCCTGAATCGGCGGTATAGTTCTTTGATGTTCATGCTTATCAAAGGTGTTTAAAATCAATATTCAATTAATTTCGGCTGCAAAATTACAAAAAAAATGTTATAGCTTAGCATTTTTTTGGTCAAATTTTACTTTTTTGAAAAAACATTTGGTAGTTTCGTGAATTATTCCTATCTTTGCACAATACATACCAATAATTGTTAAAACAATAGAGAGAATTGCCCTATGATAAAGAGAATATCCTGTTTGATATCAATACTGTTGCTTCTAGGTGCGGCGCTTGCCGGATCATCTTCTACATGTCTTGCTGGCAACAAGAAAAAGGACGTGATGAAAGAGTGCAAGAAGATATGCAAACAAATGCAGACCGAGGGTTGGCAGGTATATGGCAAGGCTGAGTCGCTGGAAGATGCTCTTACTAGTTACTATCAGCAGATAGCCGACAGTAAGGAAGATGTAGAAACGCTGATTGGCAGAGGAGAGGCTAAAGATGCCAAGATAGCAATGTCGAAGGCCCAGCACAATCTTAAGGCGCAATATGCATCGATGCTAAAATCGAATGTATCGGGCGATGTGAACCTGAAAATTGATACCGAGGAATCTGGTTCGGAGGCGAAAAGCAATGTTGACTTTGACTCAACATTCGAACAGAATGTGAATCAGCGTATAGGCAAGTTGAAGCCCAACCTGATTCTTAGCAGACAAAAGGCTGACGGTAAGACCGAGGTGAATATATATTTGATTATAAAACAATAAGAAAAAGATTATATGAAATTAAAATTGTTATCAGTATTCATGCTGACGTGTGTTAACATTCCACTGTGTAGTTATGCCCAGAGAACGGTAGAAGTACATGGTGAATATAGTTACGAGGTGGGCGAGAATGATAATATTACCTTCAAAGAGGCCAAGCGCAAGTGTCTGGAACTGGCCAAAGCCGAAGCCATAAAGGCTGAATTTGGTGAACTTATTACATCTGATGTTATCGATACTAATGTAGAAACCAATGGCGAAGCTACAAGTTCGTTCTTCTGGGAAAATACCGTTGCGATGGCTAAGGGCGACTGGTTGGGTGACATCAAACCAGCTGAGTTTAATATAGAATATGTAGACAACAAGCTGATATTCAGGGCTGAGGTTTGGGGCACTGCCCGAGAGATAATACAGGCCAAGGCTGACTTGAAGTGGAAGATATTGAGAGAGGTGGATGGCGAAATGGAAGAGTCAAACAGATTTGGCAATCGCGAGCGAGTATATCTGAGTTTCCGTTCGCCTGCCGATGGTTATTTGGCTGTTTATCTGATTACGGGCGACGACGAAACTTTTTGTCTGCTGCCATACGCAAAAGACCCAACAGGTAGATTCCAAATCAAAAGGGGTAAGGAGTACATATTCTTTAATCGCGAGAAGGATCCTGAGACAGTGCAGTATAGATTGAGTACAAAGCATGCAATGGAGGACAATCAGTTTGTGATAATATACTCGCCCAATCCATTTACCAAGTGCAATGATATCACGGGCGATGCCAAACATCCCAACTCGCTGAGTACTTATGATTTTCAGAAGTGGCTGTTGAGAGCTCAGAGAGCAGATAGTGAAATGATAGTAAACAAGCGCTGGGTGAAAATCAGAAAGATGGGCGACCAGCAATAAAAGAAAAAATATAAGACTATAATATTAACAATCTAAATACAATCAGTTATGAAGAGAAAGTTTATTTTTATTTTGACCTGTCTCTTTTCTACTGCGGTTTTTGCTCAGGTAGGAAATGATGAGGGTAACGTTAGCATTGATTGGAGTGAGGATTCTACCGATATTACTACAATCAAAGACATTATCAAGGTTCAGCAGCAGGTAACCAACAGAAATGCTACCGAGCAGCACTTTAATGATGTATGGGGAAGAAGAGGATACTTTAACTTCTCGTACAACAATACGAAACTAACCCCTAAGGAGACTAACTATCCGAATGGACTTAATGGATATGTTGGCGAGTTTAAGTCTGATTGGGGTGCCTCTATTCAGTATGGCCGCAGCTATCGTCTGCACAAGAAGCCTATTGCCAATGTGGCTCTGTTTAATATCGACTATACGGGTATCGACTTGAATGTGAACCATTTTAAAGCAGAAGGTACGGGGGATTACAAGTATAATAGTAGTTCAAAACATACGGAAAAAGACGATGATGGCAAGACTGAGGAATACTATACTATACCTTGGAATATGGAGAAGTATGAGATTAACTATGGTATGTCGCTTGGTCCATCATTGACCCTGGCACCATTCAATTTGCTTAGGGGCAATGGTCTGCACTTTATTAAGATTAATGCGTTTTATCATATCGGATATAACGTATCGATGATTTATTCGCCAAACGACAAGAAATTGGATGCGAATAATGATAAGGTTGATGGATACAACAGGGATGCCTATGAGGCAATGGAGAGTAACCTGAAGATGTCATGGGGCCACGGTATGATTCAGAGTTTCGGTGTCAATCTGTCGTGGAAGGCTATTGGTGTTGCTTTCGAGCATCGCACTGGAAAAATCAAGTATAAGGCTATGAATACGAGTGATTTCGGTAAAAACGAGTACGAATTCACTTCGACTACTAATCGTATCAGTCTTCAGATCAGAATGTAATAATTGATGTGAAAGGCTAAAAAGTTATTATTTAAACAAATTATTAAAGCTAAATAGTTATGAAAAGATTATTTGTTATTGCAATGATGGCTTTGATGAGTGTACCGTATGTTAGCGCACAGTTATATAGAACTGAAGGTTACTGTGGTACCGACACAAAGTGGAGTTTTGATGGATATACATTAGTAATATCTAATGTAAATGATAAGGGTGAGTATGTTTCTATACGCGAGTATAATGTCGAGAAACAGATAGCCCCATGGACAAAGGCAAAGCTGGATATAAGAAAGGTAGAGATAAAATCGGGTGTAACCAGAATCGGTTCGTGCGCATTTGCTAACTGCCAGAATCTGCAGGAGGTGGTGTTCGAAGGAACTGACCTGGTAGAGATAGGTTGGGGTGCATTCTTGAATTGCTCTCGTCTGCGTAATATTTCGCTGCCAGTTAAGGTGCGTATAATCGAAACTATCGCCTTTGCAAATTGTAATTCGCTGATTTCTGTAACAATCCCTGATCAGTGCCGTGTGGGCGATCAGGCATTTGTGTCGTGCGACAACCTGAAATCTATCGAGATGAGTCCTACTGCTATTATCGGACATCACGCATTTGCTAGCGAGGTGAATATTAATAGTAAGATAAGACACGCGCTATATAACGGTGAGATCATTCGATTGCCAGCTTACATCAATGCTGATAATAGTCATGAGTATGGTTTGGCAAGTGCTGCTGTCGAGAAACTTACCAAGAATCGTGTTAAGGAGATAGACTATGACTATCAGACATCTGAAGTTGACAAGCTTGATGTTACAAGTTCTATATCACGTAATGACGTATATGCTCTTATCATCGGCAACCAGAACTATCGTTTTGCTTCGGATGTGCCTTATGCTATCCATGATGCTCGTGTGTTTGGCGATTATTGTAAGAAGGTGCTGGGTATCCCTGCCGGAAATATACATATAGCTGAAGACGCTACTAAGCAGATGATTATGGAAGAAGAGTTGGAAGACTGGGTTCAGTCAATCAGTAACCGCGAATCTAAGCGCCTGATAGTTTACTACGCTGGTCATGGTGTGCCCGATGTTAAGAATAAGAACAAGGCTTATATCCTGCCAACTGATGTAAGAGGAACCAATCCTAAGAGAGGTATCGCGCTGGATGAATTCTATGCTAAGTTGGGCGAACTGGAGTTTAATCAGACTTCTGTATTCCTGGATGCATGTTTCAGCGGTGTTAACCGTTCGAACGAGGGTGTGACTGAAGGTCTACGTGCTGTTGAAATAGATGCTGAGGATACTGAACTGGGAGGCGGAGCGCTGGTAGTATTCTCTGCTGCTCAGGGCAATGAGACCGCTCAGGGTTATCCAGAGCAGGGACATGGTCTGTTTACATACTATCTGCTTGACGCTCTGCAGAAAACAAATGGTGCTATCTCATTCGGTGAACTGTCTGACCACATTAAGGATAATGTATCATCACAGGCAAGAGAGCTGAAGATGCACAAGAAGCAGACTCCTTCAACTAATCCTTCGGAAAAGGTACAAAGTGTATGGCGTGATCTCCGTTTCTAATACGAGGTTCCACATAATTAATATAGCGGTTACTTGCTTCTGTACAAGTAACCGCTATTTTCTTAGATGTGTTTATTATTATCTGCGTCTCACGGGGCGCTTTACTTGATTCTTCACTGGGGCTGCTTTGGGCTTGGGCTGTTCGGGCATGTCCTTGGTAACGGTGGCCTTCAGGATGCGTATGTCCTCTAGCGGTCGATCGTTCTTGTCGGTGGCTACCAGTTGCATCTTCTCGATGATGTCAAGTCCTTCAGTCACTTCTCCGAATACGGTGTACTGACCGTCGAGGTGAGGCGTGCCGCCTATGGTCTTGTAAACCTCGCGCATTTCGGGGGTTAGTTTTACTTCGCCATTTGTGATTGAGTCAAGTTTCATCTGGGTATAGTCCAGTCGGCGGTCGTCGTATGTCTTGCCCCAGACGATGTAGAACTGACTGGCCCCCGAACGGCGCTCAGGATTCTTATGGTCGCCCTCGCGTGCGGCTGCTACGGTGCCACGGCGATGAAAGATTTTGGGCAGGCGGAACTCGGCCTCTTGAGTGTAGTCATAGTCGCCCATGCCCAGCAGTTGTCCGGGTTTCGCATGCTTGCTGAATATGTCGCCGCTCTGTACCATAAAGTCCTTGATGACACGATGAAACAGCAGTGAATCGTAACTGCCCATCTTTGTGAGTTTCAAGAAGTTATCGCGATGCATTGGAGTTTCGTCGTAGAGTGCGATACGGATGTCGCCCGCGGTAGTGTGTAATAGCACTTCGGTGCTGGTGGTCTGTGCATTTAGGTGCGCCGATGCTAGGCATAAGGCGCATGCAAAAGTGAGTAATCGTTTCATATTGAATGTTTTTTTGGCTGTAAAAGTAACAAAAAGTAACGAATAATAAGAAAAATAGCGTATTTATTTGCACAATACATATAAATTCTTATCTTTGCATCCGATTACAATAATAATTCAAGCACAACATATAAACTGTAAAAACGTGATGAAAACCAGTAAATTGATTTTGGCTGCTGGGCTCCTGATGGCGGGGCTTAGTTCGCATGCCGAAGAGGGACCGCTATGGATGCGGTACACTGCCATCTCGCCTGATGGCAAGACGATAGCTTTTTCGTATAAAGGCGATGTTTATACAGTGCCTGCTGCAGGCGGTCAGGCCCGACAGCTTACTACAAATGCGGCCTACGATGCATGTCCGGTATGGAGCCCCGATGGCACAAAACTGGCCTTTGCTTCGAGTCGCGAGGGTAGCATGGATGTGTATGTGATGGACGCTCAGGGCGGCGAGCCAGTGCGCCTGACAACCAACAGTACCAACGAGATGCCTATGGTGTGGCGTGACAACGAACACGTGCTGTTCTCGGCCTCGTGGATGCCGTCGGCTCAGTCTATTCTCTTCCCTGGCGATAGTCAGGTGTACGAGGTGAGTATCAAGGGCGGTCGCCCACGCATGTTCTCTACACTACCCATGGAGGATATCAGCTTTGCCAAGGATGGACGTATGCTGTATCACGATTATAAGGGCTACGAGGATCCTTTCCGCAAGCATCATCAGAGTCCTATCTGTCGTGACATCTGGCTGGTGCAGGATGGGCATTACACCCGACTGACCGACTTTAAGGGCGAGGATCGTACACCTCGTTGGGCCGATGGCAATTCGTATTATTATACCAGCGAGGAAGACGGCACATTCAATGTGTATCGCCGAAATATCGACGGTTCGGGCAAAAAGCAGCTCTCGCACCACAAGATGAATCCCGTGCGCTATCTGTCGGTAAGCAATGAGGGTACACTCTGCTACAGTCAGAATGGCGAGATATACACACTGAAGGAAGGTGCTGAGCCACAGAAGGTTAAGGTGAGTATTACGGCCGACCGACAGGATAAGGACTTGATTCGTCAGCTCCGTTCGAGCGGTGTAACTGAGATCAGTCTCTCGCCCGACGCCAAAGAGGTGGCATTTATTCTGCGCGGCGACATCTTTGTGACATCGGTAGAGTATAAGACTACCAAGCAGATTACCAACACACCACAGCAGGAGCGCAGCGTGGATTTTGCACCCGACGGACGCAGTCTGGTGTACTGTGCAGAGCGTGGTGGCGTATGGCAGATATATCAGACCAAGTTGAAGAATAAGAACGAGAAGCTATTTACCTATGCCACCGCACTGGAAGAGGAGCGACTGACCAACAGCAATGAGACATCGCTGCAGCCAAAGTACAGCCCCGACGGCAAGGAGGTGGCTTACTTCAAGAACCGTTCGGAGCTTTGTGTGATTAATCTGAAAACACGTCAGGAGCGCACCGTGCTTGATGGAAAGTACAACTTCTCGTACCGTGATGGCGACCTCTGGTTTGAGTGGAGCCCTGACAGCAAGTGGTTGTTGGCCAGCTATATAGGTACAGGCGGATGGAACAGTACCGACATAGCCCTGGTAAATGCCAGCGGTAATGGCGAGGTACACAACCTGACTGAGAGTGGCTACAGCGAGGGTACAGCCCGTTGGGTGCTTGGTGGCAAGGCCATGCTGTTTGAGAGCGACCGCGCCGGCTATCGCAGTCATGGCAGCTGGGGCGCTGAGTCGGACTACTATGTGATGTTCTTCGATGTAGATGCTTACGACCGCTTTACTATGAGTAAGGAGGATAAGGAGATGCTGGAAGAAGCCGAGAAGGAAGCTAAGAAAGAAGAGAAGAAGGACGATAAGGACGCAAACAAGAAGGATAGCAAGAAGAAAGACAGCAAGAAGACTACCGAGAAGCCAAAGGCTGAGAAGCTGCTGGCATTCGACTTGGAAAACTGCCGCGACCGCATTGTGCGCGTAACAGATAACTCGGCTCACATGGGCGATGCCATACTGAAGGGCGACACACTCTACTATCAGGCATCGTTCGAAGGTGGCGCTGATCTGTGGGTACACTACCTGCGTGAAGATAAGACCGAACTGCTGATGAAGGGTGTAGGCCGAGGCAGAATGCAAGCCGACAAGAAGTTTAATAACCTGTTTCTGGCTACAAGAGGCGGTATCAAGAAACTCGATCTGGGCAAGAAATCTACCAAGAACGTTGACTTCGAGACAGTATTCAATTATCGTCCATACGAGGAGCGTGCCTATCTGTTCGATCACATCTGGCGCCAGGTAAAGGATAAGTTCTATGTAGAGAATCTGCACCAGGTGGACTGGGAAGGCTATCGCGACAACTACCGCCGATTCCTACCTTATATTAATAATGAATACGACTTTAGGGATATGCTGAGCGAGATGCTGGGCGAGCTGAATGCATCGCACACAGGTGCCAGATATTATCCTAATGGCGCTACACTCAGCACTGCCACATTAGGTGTGTTTATCGACCAGAACTATCAGGGCGATGGACTACGTATCGAGGAGGTTATCAAGCGTTCGCCATTGGCACAGAAAAAGACTGGCGTGGTAGCTGGATGCGTGATTGAGGCTATCGATGGTGTGGCTATCAAGGCTAACGACGACTACTTCCCATTGTTGGATGGTAAGGTTGGAAAGCGCGTACGACTGACTGTACTTAATCCTTCAACTGGTAAGCGAAACGACGTGACTATTAAGGCCATCAGTCGTAGTGCTCAGAATGAGTTGCTGTATAAGCGTTGGGTTGATCGCCAGCGCGAGATGACCGACAGTCTGTCGGGTGGCAAACTTGCCTACGTGCATGTTAAGGCCATGGACAGCCCAAGCTACCGTACGGTTTACCGTGAACTGCTGAGCGATAAAAACCGCAATTGTGTGGCTGCTGTGGTTGACGAGCGTCATAATGGTGGTGGCTGGCTGCACGACGATTTGTGCACACTGCTGAGTGGTAAGAAGTATCAGGATTTTGTGCCTCATGGCAAGTATGTAGGTTCCGACCCTTACAACAAGTGGGTGAAGCCATCGTGCGTGCTGATGTGCGAAGACGACTATAGCAACGGACACGGGTTCCCATGGGTATATAAGGAACTGAAGATAGGTAAGCTGATAGGTGCACCTGTGGCTGGAACGATGACTGCCGTATGGTGGGAGACACTGCAGAACGGGATGATTTTCGGTATTCCTCAGGTGGGTTGTCGCGATATGCGTGGCGTGTTCTGCGAGAACACCACACTGAATCCTGATATTGAAGTGTATAACACTCCCGAGGATTATATCAGCGGTCGCGACCGTCAGCTGGAGCGTGCCGTACAGGAAATGCTCCGCTAAAAGTACTTGGTGATTTGGGCGTTGTCGAAGTTGTTCATCTCGTTCATCATGCGAACTGCTGAATCTACAATCGGGAATGCACAGAGTGCGCCAGTGCCTTCGCCTAATCGCAGGCCTAAGTGCAACAAGGCACTGGCGCCCATCGCATTGAGCATGCGTTTGTGGCCGCTCTCATCACCACAGTGAGTAAAAATCATGTAATCCTGTGCCGCAGGATATAGCTGAACAGCAGCCAGCGCACAGGCCGTCATAATGAAGCCGTCGACAAGTATTACCAGATGCTTTTCGGCGGCTTTTAGCATCGCGCCGATGGCAGTAATCATCTCGTAACCGCCAAAGTAGCTTAACGGCTCGCCGCGGAAGCGGCGAACCGCTTCGCTCAGTACCTCGTATTTGTGGCGGATACCTGGGGTGTCGAGACCTGCGCCGGCACCGATGCAATCTTGCAGTGGTAGGTCGGTAAACAGGTGCATCCAGATGCTGGATGGCGAGGTGTTAGCTATGCCCATCTCACCAATACTGAGCACACGGCAACCCTCGCTGATGCAATCATCTACCAGGTCGCTACCTATCTGTATGGCGCGGTCGAACTCTTGTTCGGTCATTGCTGGTTCGTGCAGGAAATTGCGTGTGCCGCGAGCTATCTTGCGGTCGATAATACCATCTACGTCCGACAGATCGTAATCCACTCCGACATCGACTATCCGCAACTTGAAACCATGCTGGCGGCAGAACATATTGACACCGCCACCGCCATGGGTAAAGTTTATCATCTGTTGCCAGGTGACGCAGCGTGGCGACACGCTGACACCCTCACGCTCTATGCCGTGATCGCCGCCCAGAAGCAAGTGGCAAGGGTGGGCGAGACTAGGCTCTAATGATTGCTGGATAAGACATATCTGCATAGCCAGTTCCTCCAGTAGGCCTAACGAACCCTTGGGCTTGTTCAGGTTGTCGATCTTGGCCTGGATGGCTGGTTGCAGCGCGCGGTCAACGGATTGTATGCTGAATTGCTTCATGTTTTTTCCTACGGATTATACGGTTTTTACTGATTATTTTATCTTTACAGGGATGCCGCTGACCATCAGGATTACCTCATTGGCGGCTTGAGCGATGTACTGGTTCATCCAGCCTTGCAGGTCGGTAAATCGGCGCTGCAGAGAGTTGGTAGATGTGCCGCCGCTGCCTATCTCGTTGGTTACAAAGATGTAAGTGGCATCAGGGGCGGTAAAGGCATTGAATTCGGCTTTGGCCTTAGCCAACAGGTCGTCGACCACTATCTCTTGCTGCGTAGAAATCAGGTTTGTAAGCCACAAGGTTACGCAGTCGATAACGACTACTCGGCCGCTGAGATCGTGCTTCGAAAGCTGGATTTCTTCTTCGATGTTGGTCCACTCGGGGCCGCGACGCTCCTGGTGCTTCTGTACTCGAAGGCGAAACTCATCATCCCACACGTGGGCTGTGGCCAGATATACGGGATTGCTGCTAAGCGATAGTGCCAGTTCTTCGGCCTTCGTGCTCTTGCCCGAGCGCTGTCCACCGGTTATAAGTATTATCTTTTTCATTGCGTGCAAACTACTAAATAAACTGTCAACTCAACTAGCAGGCACACAGCTCCGCAGCAGTCGCCAGTATAGCCGTGAAGTTTTCGCCAAATGAGCAGATAGAGGAAATACATCACCAGTGCAGGGATGAAAATTATCAGGTCCCAGCGCATGCCGGTGTACCAAATATATGCCACCATCGGCAGTAGTCCCTGGATGGAGAGCGATATGCCTGCCGGCCAACTCATTTTGCGATAAACGGTACGGTTCTTAGCCTCGTCTTCGCGGCGGGCGTATGGCATCATCATCACCAGTTGGGCGGTAACCATCTTTGAGTACGGGTCGGCAGCCAGAATGGTGAGTGCAGCAAATTGGGGAGTCATAGACATGAGCGCAGCAGCCAACAGCAACTCGTAGAATATTAAACCAATAACACCGTAGGTACCGATGTGCGAATCCTTCATGATGGCGAGTATGCGTTCGCGACTGCTACCGCCACCGCCGAAACCATCCAGAAAGTCGGCCAACCCATCTTCGTGCAGCGCACCCGTTACGAGCATTCGAACCACAATGGCTAGTAGCACAGCCACCATATATGGCAGATACCAACTGCCGAAATAGAGCGTTGCCGCCATGGCTCCACCTGTGATCCATCCCGCCAGCGGCCAGTGTTCAACTACCGTGGCGTAGCATTCCCTAGGAGGCTGATGTAATCGCCAGAACGGCAGTCGTGTAAAAAAAATCAGCGCTGCCCAGATGCGGTCGTACCAATGCGTTCTATCGATATTTATCTGCATAATTTTCGATTTTGAGGGCAAAGATACGAAAACTTTTTGTACTTTTGCAGACAGAAAACAATAAAAATGAGAAAAAAGTGAAGAAGATTACGATGATAATAGCTATGGCTGCAGTGATGTGTGGTTGCAGCGGTATCAAGTCACAACAGCAGGCTAATAGCGACGGCAGTGTAGATTCGACTGCAACTATCACGGTGAAGTACGCTACAGGATTCAATGTAAAGGATACTGCCGGAATAAGGCTGGTGGATATTGACGGCAAATACCATTTTGCACTTACAAAGGCCGATGAAACTGTGCCCAAGGGATATACCAAGGTGCAGGTGCCTATAGAGCGAACCATCTGTATGACCGCACTGCAACTATCCAACTTTACGATACTGGATGCTCACGATGTGGTGAAGGGTATCACAGGCACCAAGAACCTGTTTGATAAGGACATATTGGCCCGTGTGAAGGACGGCAGAACAGTAAAGATAGGTATGGAGGGTAACTTTGATACCGAGATGGTGCTTGCTGCCAATCCGCAGGTGATATTCATTTCGCCATCAAAGCGTGGTGGATATGATGCTATCAAGGAGACCGGCATAACACTGGTGCCACACCTGGGATACAAGGAACTGGACCCGCTGGGACAGGCCGAATGGATAAAGCTGGTGGGTATGTTTATTGGTAAGGAGCGCGAGGCTAACGAGGTGTTTGCCGGCATAGAGAGCCGATATAACGAGCTGAAAGAAAAAGCATCGAAAGTTGCGGAGAGACCCACCGTGCTGAGCGGTGAGATGCACTATGGCAACTGGCACGCTGTGGGTGGCAAGAACTATTTGGCACAGATATTCCGCGACGCCGGAGCCGAATATGTGATTAACGATGACGAGACTAGCGGCGAGGATTTGGAGTTTGAAAAGATGTACTCGATAGCTGCCAATGCCGACTACTGGCGCATATTGAACAGCTATCCCGACGAGTTCTCGTACGAGGCGCTGAAGGCATCGGAACCACGCAACGAACTGTTTAAAGCCTACAAAGAGAAGAAGGTGATATACTGCAACATGAAGCAAACACCATACTATGAGATTTCGCCTGTAATGCCCGATGCATTGCTGAAGGATTTTGTGGCTATATTCCATCCAGAACTGGTAGAGAAAGACTATCAACCGGTGTTCTATAAACTGCTGAAATGAAGAAAGCGTCGATATTCATAATTCTGCTTGTTGCCATAGTAGTATTGGCGATAGTAAACCTGCTGCTGGGCTCGGTCGAGATTCCGGTGGGCGATGTGTGCAGGATTCTGGCTGGAGACACATCCAACGAGATTTGGACCAACATCATCTGGAAGTCACGATTGCCGCAGGCACTTACGGCCATTGTGGCTGGTGCAGGACTGGCGGTGAGCGGACTACAGATGCAGACGGTGTTCCGCAATCCATTGGCAGGTCCGTCAGTGCTTGGTATATCGAATGGTTCGGCACTCGGCGTGGCATTTGTGGTGCTGCTGTCGGGCCGAATAGGTGGTGTGGCCCTGAGTCGTCTGGGCTATCTGGGTGATGCAGCCATGTCGGTAGCGGCTATCATCGGAGCACTGGCTGTAATGATGCTGATAGTTTGGATTTCTCAGAAGGTAAAGGGAAACGTTACCTTACTTATAATAGGTGTAATGATAGGCTATCTGGCCAACGCGATAATCGGAGTGTTGAAGTTCCTTTCGCCCGAAGAGGATGTGAAGGCATTCGTAGTTTGGGGATTAGGTTCGTTCTCGCGAGTATCGGGCGACGAGATGGTGCTGTTTGTGGTGCTAATGTGTGTGCTGCTGCCGTTGGCATGTCTGCTAGTCAAGTCGATGAACCTGTTGCTGCTTGGCGACAGATATGCAGCCAACCTAGGACTGAACATACGTCGCGCCCGACTGCTGGTGATCGTGTCGAGTGGTGTGCTGGTGGCCATCGTGACGGCTTATTGCGGACCTATCATGTTTATTGGACTGGCTGTGCCGCACTTGGCTCGCGCCATCTTCAGCAGTAGCGACCACCGAGTGCTGATGCCTGCTACTATGCTATGTGGAGCGGCATTGGCTCTGATATGTAATCTAATTGCCCGTATGCCTGGGTTTGAGGGTGCACTGCCCGTAAACTCGGTTACTGCACTGGTTGGTGCTCCAGTGATTGCGGCAGTATTGTTCCGTCGTCGGCAATCAGAAGAATAGTCAGATTGCCATCGGGGAGCAATGGCGCACAGTGCTCGCGACAATGCGCTATCACCACATCGGCAAAACGTTCTTTATCCTCGAGCTTCTCCCAAATCTCGCGTGCTAATGTAATCTGACTGATGTCGATATCGGCATCGGCCTCTTTCAGCATTTCGGCTATAAAATCCTTATCCATCGTGGCACGTTTGCTGTGGGTGTCAAGATGACCTGCAGCCAGTTTTACAGCTTTGCCCAGCATTACGCCTAGAGTGATATTGGGGATGCTGAGTTGGTGGGCTATTTTCAGAGTCTCGCCGATATAGTTGCCGTACTCTACAAACGTTTGTTGCGGCAGGTTGGGGTAGAGCGCCTTTACAAATCGTTCGCTTTTGCCACCGCTATTAATTACCACACGATTGGTGCCAGATGCTTTTGCTACTTGCATACATTTCCGGATAGAACTGATAAAGGCCTCTTCAGAGAAAGGTTTTACGATGCCAGATACACCAATGATACTGATGCCGCCCTCGATACCAAGTCGGGGGTTGAAAGTGCGGCGTGCAATCTCTGCGCCATTGGGTACTGAGATAGTAATTTTCAGGGGCTTATCAAATTGCACAAGATTCTGTCGTATCATCTCGCGTGGTGCCTTGTTGATGGCTGGTGAGCCTGGAGGATAGTCGAAACCAAGCAGAGTGATTCGACCAACACCTTCGCCACCTAGGATTTCGAAATCGCCTTCAGCAACGCTAGCGCGTACTTCGATACCATTGGTAATATCAGGGTCATCGCCTGCCTCCTTGGTACACGAAGCATAGTCAACACCATACGTTACGCCAACTTGTATCGTTTCGCCATCAGGCAGTATGACTGGCACTTCGGCTGGTGTTTCGCCTTTTATCAGTCGGATGGCAGCAGCTACTGCTGCGGCAGTGGCACAAGTGCCAGTGGTGAGTCCACTGTGCAACGGAAAGAAATCTGGCAAAAGGTGCTCGACCGCCCGTCGCAAACCGTAAGGGCCGTTGACGGTGACTGATTCCTTTGGCAAGGTGGGGCGCTTAAGCACGATGATACGCATCCCCTTTTTGCGGGCTGCGGCCACTTTTGCACTATAACCTCCGCTCTCTCCACTCTCCTTAAGCAGAATAGCTTCAGCATCGGCATCGATGGTATCTCCATCTTTGAAATAACACAGCTGGTCGTCGGTAGCGCCCTGTTGATGAGCCAACGCTATAGATGATTCTCGTGGCAGAATGCGATAATACACCTTAATGCCTTTTGCTTCAAGAGGTTTGAGTTTGCTGATGCTCTGTACTCCAGTTGTTGCCAGCAGCGAATGTATGTTGGCAGGTATCTGTGAATAATTATCAATCAGAGTGATGTCGGAGTCTAGCGCAGGATAGATGCGTTCGTATCTTACGACGGGAATTGTGATTTGTGATGCTACATCGGCAATGGCTTGATGCAGTTGCGTAGCAAACGGATGGGCGGCATCTACTATCAACCTGATATGGTGCAGACTACAGAATGACAGCATTGCTGCGGTATCGAGCGTACCGTCAATACGGATGCCATTGTGTAGCACCAAATTCTGTTCGCCAGTCTTGGTGCTGTAGTAGTAATGCGAGCCTGCCTCTTCGAGCACTTCGGTAGCCTTGCGCCCTTCTGTAGTTCCGCCAAATACAAGTATCATGCTTCGCCTTGTCTGAAGAGATGAGTGAAGTACTTGTTGTATAACTCGGACAATCCCTGACGATTATCAATTGCTTCACCAACAACGAGCATCGTGGTGAGTGTCAAGTTGTTATCATGTACTATCTTAGCTAATTCTTTAAGTTTGCCGCGATAGATTTTCTGGTCGGGCCAGGTGAGGTGATAACATGCTGCCACAGGGGTGTCTTCGGGATATTCCTGAAGCAGTTCGCGCTGGACAGCATCCACAATCGACGCTGACAGGAATATGCACATGGTACTCTGACTACGAGCCAAAAGATGCAGTTGTTCCTTCTCGGGCATAGGTGTGCGACCTTCGCCTCGGGTTAGGATTATTGTCTGGCAGCGTTCGGGAATCGTGAACTGACTCTGAAGTTCTGCGGCGGCTGCGAGGAATGAAGAGATACCTGGGGTGATGTGATAGTCCATATTGTTTTGGTCGAAGAAGGCCATTTGCTCTTGGATGGCACCAAAGATACAAGGATCGCCCGTATGCAGGCGGACGATGTACTTACCCTTATCATAGAACTGCTTCATCAGTTTACATTGCTCTTCAAGGGCCATGTCGGCAGAAGAACGGACAACAGCGCCTGGCTTATGACATTCCGTCAAAGCCTTAGGAACCAAAGAGCCTGCATACAAGATAAGGTCAGCTCTCTCAAGCATTTTCCTGCCACGCACAGATACCAAGTCAGGGTCTCCAGGTCCAGCACCCACAATCTCGATATGACCTTTTTGTTCCCGTAGGTATTTGTAGTCGATGGCGAGGGCTGCGGTCCAGTTCCTGCCTTTGATCTTAGGGACGATGAGTTTGCCATGATTAGATCCAAGAATGGCAGCTGCCTCGCAAACACTTGGCGTACCAACATGTTTTTCGACGGTCTTGCTGGGATTAGGCACTTCGACCTCAGACAACTGCTGTGCCGTGTAGAATACCAACTCTTCTCCGTAGTCATCTACGAGCATCGCACAAAACTCTTCCTCTTCCTTCACATCGATTGTGCAATAACGCTTGTAACAGGCTAACACACCAATACTGCTCATCGCCTCATCTATCTCGTCGTAGATATACTCATAGTCATCAGGATGACTGGCGAGTCCAAATCCTAAAGCAGCTATCATGGGTACGAAATGCAGTTCAAGCATGCCAGAAGGTACACATAGATTATAAGGTGTCACCAGAATAACAAGTTTATACTTTTGGGGGGCAACTTCTTCGAGACTCTTGACAACGGTGACATGCTCTGGTAGTGTCTTTTCCAGATATTCGGTTCCCTTGTCGCAGACTTCCATCAATAGGGCTGTAGGTTCGCGATTGACGAATGCATAGATGCATTTGTTCATGTCGTCATCGCTGGCAATAGCCCAGTTGAATCGTTCTGCAAAGGTGTCGAGTGCCCATAGACTAGCGTTGTCGCTCTGCGTGGTGATGACTTCGCGAGCACCTGTCAGAGCAGCAATCTCACGTGTTAGGTCGTTGGCTCCGCCGATATGTCCGCTAAGTACGCTTATGACGTTCTGGCCCAGCGAGTCGATGCAAACCACAGCGGGATCTTCGTGCTTATCGTTGATGTATGGAGCGATGGTGCGAACGCAGATGCCCATAGCGCCGATAAACACGAAAGCATCGTATCGGTTCCACTGTTTGCCAATATCGTTGCGGGCGATGATCTTTGCACTGAGTTCGCGCTTAAGCAGGTTGGCTATATCGCTACCAGCCTGACTTATCTGTATGACTGCTATCTTTTGCATTTCAGTATTTCTATTGGGTTATAATCGTTTAATTGTATTCTTAGTGGTTGCTCTTGTTTCAATCCGAATTCAGCACAAGCCTCATCCCATAGTTGGTGGCTGTCGGTGTGTACCATCGGCGATGTAACGCTGTTGAATACGATGATACCATCGGAAGCAAGAACGGGTAGAATTTTGGCAATAATTTCTCGTAGTTTCCCGCCGTGACCACCGATAAACACAGCATCAGGACGAGGTGTCTCCGTCAGATTGGCATCAAGGAAATCGCCTATATGGATGCCGATGCCAGGGGCACCGAATCGGCGGCAATTGTCGTGGATAATAGCCTCGCACTCGGGACGAATCTCGAATGCCTCAATCTGCAGATGCGGAAACTGCAGTCTAGCCTCGATAGACACACTGCCTGTGCAGAATCCGATATCCCACATAACCTTACGGTTAGACAAATCTAGTGCCTGAAGGGTAAGCAATCGTATGGGCATCTTGGTTATCATTTTTTCGCGTCCATCGAGCAGAGTGAACTCGCTGTCGGGTATGCCAAAAGAATTTTCGCGGCAAGAATCGCTTACCAGAATAACGCAATTGGGATTGTCGAAAGTACGCTTGGCGGCCTCATCTAGCGAGAGTGTCGAAATGCGCTCGCGCTCGGGATTGCCCAAGTGCTCGCCAACTGATATATTATAATATGTGTAACCATATTCAATCAAGCGTTGGGCGATTGCTGCGGGAGTATGTTCGCGGTCGGTAAGTATACCTATTTTCTTGGCGCCTTGGATAAGAGCTTTGTCGAACTCGGGCCAGGGACGACCGGTTAGCGACACTATGCGCATATCGTGATAAGGCACCACCAGTCGGTGGGCCAACAGTTGCAGCGAATTGAATGTAGGATAAACCGCAATCTCAGCCTCGGGCATTTGTCTGCGGATGGTATTGGCGAATCCGAAGAACAACGGATCGCCGCTAGCGAAAACCACGACATCGTCGTGATATTGCTCGAAAACGGCATCGAGCGGAACAGTGATGTCAATCCATTCGGCATCAGCTGGCAGCAACTGTGCTACAATTTCATGATGACGCCTGCCGCCAGAGAATACCTTGCCGCTACGGATGATATTCAATACCTCTGGCGGGAAGAATGGATTAGGATTATCTGTTATTCCGATGACGAAAAACTTCATAGTTCTACGGGTATTTTGTAAAGGTGAGTGTAGCTTGCCAACACGTTGTTGTAACGAAATACAGGTGTTGGTATCGGCTCGCCTTTAGCGTTATATACTTGCGTGATACTGACGGGAACATCGCCTGCAAACTGGGTGTAGTGGAACTCATGTCCGCGATATTCCTTGCCATCGAGTACGAATCTGCGATAGCCCAGCGATAGCTTGCGATCAGCCTTACGTGCCGAAATCGAATAGGGTAGCACATTGCACATGGGATATGTTCCCTCATCGGTAACAATCTCTTTGCAGAGATACATCATCCCTCCGCATTCGGCAACAATCTTACCGCTATTTTCGGCATAATCCTTGATGGCGCATCGGCATTCCCGGTTGGCAACGAGTGTTTCGAGATGTTTCTCTGGATAGCCACCAGGCAGGTAAAGCAAGTCGATGCCATCTAGTGATGGAACATCCTTCTCGGGATCAAAAAAGCTTACCTGTTTAAATCTATCTAGGTTTTCCTGATAGATAAACGTAAAACTTTCATCGTTTCGGGCTATGAGTACGTTTTGTTCCCACGTTGGGAATGTTTTGTTTCCACGTTGGGAACAATTTGTTCCCACGTTGGGAATATTCAGGCTGCTTATTGAAGAGATTGCAATATGCTTTTCTAGCAAACTGATAAGTTCGTTGTTATCAGAATGCTGCGAGAAGTCTAATCCAAGATATCGCGAGCCCTGTTCGAGGTCGACCGACTTGGGTAGGTACCCAAAGCACTCAACGCCTAAATCTTCGCAAACCTGACGCAGCATTTCGAAATGTCGCTCTGATCCCACCTTATTATATATAATGCCAGCAATGCGGATGTTTTTCCTGAAATTGATAAATCCAGAAATCAATGCCGCCATAGAATATGCTGCCGACTTGGCATCGAGCACCAGAACAACTGGGATGTCGAGCGCTCGAGCAATCTCGTAAGTAGAACCGACTTCGCGGTCATATCCATCAAAGAGCCCCATCATACCCTCAACGATACAAACGTCAGCATCGGCACCATAGTGTACGAATAACTCGCGTACATGTTCGGGCGAGGCCATAAAGGTATCGAAATTTATGGAAGGACGACCACACACAGCCTGATGGAATTTTGTGTCGATATAATCAGGACCACACTTGAAAGGCTGTACTTTTAATCCTTTATCAGTATACAACTTCATCAGTCCTCGGGCAATTGTTGTCTTGCCAGAGCCGCTGGTGGGTGCTGCTATCATAAAAGACGTTTTAGTTTGCATCGTGAGATGATTTTGGTGCAAATTTATAAAAATTCCACAAATATTGCGCGATTCATTAAAAAAAGTTGTACCTTTGCCGCCAAAATAAGGCAATCTGGTGGCCGATGCCGCCACGATGTAAGGGAATCCGGTGAGAGTCCGGAACTGTACCTGCAGCTGTGATCCTCGGAAAAGAGGTCTGCCTGTATAACGCCACTGAGCAATCGGGAAGGTAAGGCAGACTGAGGAAAGTCAGAAGACCTGCTTTAGTAAAAACAATGTATCGCCGTACAGGGATATGCGGTGGGAGAAAAAGGAATAGTTGATGGAACTAAAACAGAAATTGGCTTTTGGCCTTTGGCTGTTTACTGTTGGTGCAAGTGCTCAGAGCAACATCTGGCGTACCGATAGTTTGCAGGAAGTGGTTGTGACAGGTACTGGAACCCAGCACCTGCTGAAAGATGCGCCAGTACAGACCGAGGTGATAAGCCATCGCCAACTGCAGCAATATGCAGGAAAGAGCATCGAGGATATATTGAGTGGACTAACCGCTAGCTTCGACTTCAGCGAGAATGATATGAGCAGTCGTTTGCAGATGAACGGACTGGGTAATTCGTATGTGTTGATACTGATAGACGGTCGCCGACTGCATGGCGACAATGGTGGTGAGAACGATCTGTCGCTTATTGATCCGCATAACATCGAAAAGATAGAGATAGTTAAGGGCGCATCGAGTGCTCTGTATGGTAGCGATGCCATCGCTGGTGTAATCAATATCATCACCAAGAAGCATCGCGAACAAGGTGTTATGTTCGAAAACACCTCTCGTGTAGGTAGTTATGGCGATATCAGACAGCACAACGGACTGGCGCTGAATTATGGTAAACTTTCGAGTTATACCAATTTCCAACTGCAGCATTCAGACGGTTGGCAGAATACATCCGAAGAAGCTATCGAGCAGACAGAATATCACATTACAGATTCGCGTAATAAAACAGTAAATCGCCACACCAACTGGCAGATAGCCGAACGTTTAACTTATCAGTTGACGCCTGTTGTCGAATTATATGCCGACGGGAGCATATATTGGAAACGCATCTATCGCCCTTGCGGACATCATCCTGGTGTGGATGTAAAAACTTGGGATTTGCAGTATAACAATGCTTCGGTATCGGTTGGTGGAAAGTGGAAACTGAATAGTACCGACCTAATCACACTGGATGCCGACTGGAAAAAACATGCATACAACTATGCCTATACCGACACCACGCTGACTGATGGTTATGTGAACGGAAGGTTTACTAACTACTTCCCTTACTTCCCCGGCGATAAGGAACTACAGAGCGACCAGCGACTGACTAACATATCGCTGAAAGGTATATTTACTCTGCCTTACGACCAGAGATTGAGTGCCGGACTGGAGTATCGCTACGACTGGCTTAAAGCACCAATGCGTGTGGCAGGAGGAAAGGCTACCGATAACACCGAAGCTATCTATGTGCAGGATGAGTTGGAACTGCTCAATCCGCTATATCTTACAGCAGGACTGCGACTTACGCGCAATGAAGGTTTCGGTACACGACTCACTCCGAAGGTATCGGCTATGCTGAAACTAGGCGATTTGCAGCTGAGGGCTACATGGAGTCAGGGATATAAGACACCTACACCAAAGGAGTTGCACTATCAGTACATCAAGAATATGAATGGTGTATATCTGTATTTGGGCAATGAAGACCTGAAGGCACAGACATCAAACTACTTTGGTGCCAGTGCAGAATATACAATCGGTAATCTTACGCTGACCGTAGCTCCTTATATTAATAAGGTGGAAGATATGATTACGCTGGTAACAATACCCACCAAGATGGCTCCTGGCGACCTGATAACGAAATACGATCCGATAAGAGTTCGCCAGTATCAGAATATGGAGGATGCCAAGACGTATGGCATAGACTTTACGGTGCGATATCAAGGCAGGCACTTTACAGCCGGTGGCAGTTATAGCTATCTTGACACCGAGGCTCATCAGTATGATTCAGAAAACGATGTGATGCAAAAGGTTACCATCGACGGTATGGCCCACCATAAGGCAAACGTATATGCCACTTGGAATCACGATTTCTCAAAGAGATATAAGTTTGGGGTAGGTGTTTACGGCCGCTTGTCGAGCAAGCGATACTATCAGATAGACGGTGATGGTAAGGGCTATCAGCTCTGGCGATTGTCTACCAATCATCAGATAGGTAAGTTGTGGCGTATAGACGCTGGTGTGGACAATATTTTCAACTACGTAGACCGCACCCCGCACGGACTACATCTAGGAACAACATCGCCCGGTCGCACGGTATATGCATCGCTGACCATGAGATTCAACGAAGGCAAGAAACTTACAAATAAATATAAGTCTAATTTAAACTCAAGTAACAATGAAACAGATTAAGTTTTTGATGCTAGCCATGATGGCTTTCGTTGCAAGTGCAACATTTACAGCATGTAGTAGCGACGACGATGACAACAACAAGGGTACACAGTCGAACTACGAGAGGTATCAGCAGGCTGTCAACGAGACAGTTAACGCTCAGAAGAAGAGCAATAAGGTTATTCTTCTGGTAGCTTTCGGTTCTACATGGGAGCAGGCTTACGACACATTCGACAAGGTGGCAGATGACTACAGAGCCAACTTCCCAGGTTGGGACGTTTATCTGTCGTTCTCATCTGCTATCTGTATCAACAACGCGCGTGCTGGCGAGAATGTAGATCCTAAGGATTATTACGATCCAGAGCACTGGCTCACAGCTATCGGTTTGGCTGGATACCAGCAGATAGTAGTTCAGTCGCTGCAGGTTATCCCTGGTGAGGAGTATCGTCGTGTTCGCGACAGCTATGTGAAGGACTTCATGAACAACCGTAACGGTGACTTTACAGATGCTTACATGAAGAGTCTCGACCTGAATGTGGTAGTAGGTACTCCGCTGATGGCAGAAGAGAGCGATGCACAGCTTCTGGCTAATACACTTAACAATGAGTCAGATGTGAAGGCTGCTTTGACTCAGGGTATCGTAGCATTCATGGGACATGGTAATCCCGAGGGTTATGACTACTATGGTGGAAACATCCGCTATCTGCAGCTTGAGGACAATCTGCGCGCCATCAATCCTAACTACTATGTAGGTACAGTAGATATGGATGATACCTATGCAGAGAATGTGCTGGAGCACATTGCTGGTGGTGAATTCGACTATCAGATAGGTGACTTCAGCAAGAGTGTTACTTATGCAGCCAACGAGAACAAGAAGGCTCAGCTGTTTGTTCTGATGTCAATCGCTGGTGACCACGCTCACAACGATATGGCTGACGAGGATGACGATGAGAGCTGGTACTCGCTGTTCAACGAGGCTGGTATCGAGACTGCTGCTTATGAGACCAACTTCGCAGAGCCATGCTGGAAGAAGATTAAGAGCGGCGAAGAGTATATCCCAGGTCTGGCTGAGCGTAGTGCCGTTCGCAAACTTTGGATGAACCACACCAGAGAGGCTATCGCAAAACTTGGTACCGACGAGGCTCTCTCTACACCAACAACTGCTCCTGAAGAATAAAATTCTCTTTGTTTGATGAAATATAAGTTAGTAACTCTCATGGTGGTACTCCTTTCGGGGAGTACCGCTTTTTCGCAAATTCATAAGATGGAGCGGAAGGATTCTTCCGCTGTAAGTCGTGCATATAATCTGAACCCGGTAGTAGTTACCGGTTCTGGCCATCATCAGCGATTGAAAAGTACGGCAACCCCAGTTCGCGTTCTGTCAAGTCAGGAGATTAGCGAACAGGGCATAAGCACATTTGATGGCGCACTGACACGAATGATGCCTCAGGCATCGATGGCTCCCAGTAGTATGGGAACATTTCTACGACTGAACGGACTTGGCAATAAGTACATACTGATACTGATAAACGGGCAGAAACTTTCAGGTGACATATCAAATAATGTAGATCTGAACCGCATAAACATGTCGCGAGTAAAGCGTATAGAGGTGCTTGATGGTGCTGCCTCATCATTATACGGTTCGGATGCTATCGCCGGAGTAATCAATATCATTACCGATCAGCCTACACAGAATCTTGTAAGCGCGACATCAGATACAAGAGTGTCTGGACATGGTGTGCTGACCGAGTCGGTAGGACTGGATATATACAAGAACGGCTTTGGTTCGTACACATCGTTTATGCACGACAGAGCCGATAGCTATCGCAACTGCGATATGGAATATGTGAAGGGGTCGGATACTGAGACACAGCAATCGATAGCACCGCTGTTTACAGGCTATCGCTCAAATATTATAGGACAGAAATTTACTTATGCTCCCAATCTGCATATTGCACTGAATGCGGGCATAGACTATTCATACAAGATAACCGACCGCCCCGATACACGCGACGGCATAACGGGAGGTAACGACTACGAGATGCGCTACAAAGGACTGCGCTGGAATATTGGTGGAATATATAAATTTACACCAAAGAATTCGCTGCAGGCCGACTTTGTAGTTGACAGATTCCGCTATGGCAAGGAATATGATGTGGCTACTAAGACCAATGCTATCGGCGACTATGTACAGTCGAAGAAACAACAGATGATGGAGGGGCAACTGAAGGCGATACTTGGTTTGACTAAGAACTCAACAACTATCTTCGGTGCAGATTGGCGTAAAGACTATCTTAGGGCTACTAGTGGTGATATCGACCAGAATGTATATTCGGTTGCAGCCTACGCCCAGCACGAGATGAAGTTCCTGAAGGACTTTACTGCGACACTAGGTCTACGACTGACTCATCACGAGACATTCGACCAGCATCTTACACCCAAGGCTACGCTGATGTATGCGCCTGGTAATTTCCGCTTCCGTGCTACATATTCGGCAGGTTTCCGAGCACCGGGACTCGATGAGCTATACTATCACTATTTCTCAGTGAATCGTGGTAAGGCACAGATCAGTTTCGGTAATCCTAACCTTAAGCCTGAAAAGAGTAACTATTTCTCGCTGAATGCAGAATATCGCACTCAGATGATAGCTGTAAGTGTGACGGGATATCTTAACCGGATAAATGATATGGTGGTGAAGCAGAATGTGGATGTAGACGATGCCAGTAGAAGAATGTTGATGGCAGAGTTTCCAGAAATGACGCAGGAGCAGGCCGGCAAGATGGTGAGTTATGCGCTATACCAGAACAGCGACAAGGGTGATGTGAAAGGTATGCAGATAAATGTGTCGGCTAATGTAATTCAGGGATTCAATCTCTCGGCCAATTATGTATATACGTATGCTAGAAGCTATAGTAATGGTGAGTGGTCTGCATTAGAGCGCAGTATTAGGCATGCTGCTACTGTTGCGGCCAACTATCATCACTCGTGGGGAAAATATGGACTGACGGTGAACTTGAACGGACGACTGCAATCCAAGACATATTATACCGGTAGTTATGAGGATGCTCCAGGTTTTGGCATCTGGAATATTAATACTACTCACTCGTTTGATGCCGCAAAATGGGCTTATTTCGAACCAAGTATCGGTGTAGATAATATATTCGACAAGGTAGATCGTCGTATTGATTCGTCGACTCGTAAATATGCTCTTTACTCACCAGGACGAATGCTGGTGGTAGGACTCAAAGTGAAATTCAAAAACTAAAGGATATGGGAAAGATTATCGTAGCAGGCATCGGACCTGGCAGTAAGCAGGATATAACGCCAGCTGTACTAGAAGCAGTACGCGAAGCTGACGTGATAGTTGGGTATAAGTACTACTTTCAGTTTATCGAGCCATACGTGACGGATGGTTGCGAATGTATCGATACCGGTATGAAGAAAGAGCGCCAGCGCGCTGAACAGGCTTTCGAACTTGCGGAGCAAGGTAAGACTGTTGTGGTGATTTCTTCGGGAGATGCTGGGATATACGGTATGACTCCACTTATCTACGAGATGCGACGAGAGCGAGGCTCTAATATCGAGATAGAATCGCTGCCAGGTATTTCGGCTTTTCAGAAGGCAGCATCGTTGCTTGGTGCTCCGATAGGACACGATATGTGTGTGATTTCGCTTAGCGACCTGATGACACCATGGGAAGTAATCGAACGCAGAATTATAGCTGCTGCTGTGGGTGATTTTGTTACGGCTATATATAATCCCAAATCGCATGGACGCTATTGGCAGCTGTATCGCCTGCAAGAGTTATTCTTGCAGAATCGTTCGGCTGAAACTCCTGTAGGATATGTACGCCAGGCAGGGCGCGAAGATGAATGCATCAAGGTAACTACTTTGGGTGAGTTTAATCCCGAAGATGTTGATATGTTTACTGTGATTCTGATAGGAAATTCGCAATCGTATATGGCTGATGGTAAGATGATTACACCACGTGGCTACTATAGGGATTTAACTCGAGAAGGCGATAAGATTGGGCAGAATATAATGATAGAATCGTTCCGCACTATCGCGGGCGAGTTGCGTAAAAAAGATTATCCGCTAGACCATAAATGGGCGTTGCTACATGCCATCCACACTACTGCCGATTTTGATATGGAGAACATTCTCTATACCGATAATGGAGCTGTAGAGACGCTATATAATAAGGTGAAAAGCGGCGAACTGAAAACTATTGTGACAGATGTGACAATGGTAACCAGTGGAATACGAAAGGGCGCACTAGAGCGACTTGGTGTTGAGGCAAAGTGCTATCTTTCGGATTCACGTGTGGCTGAGATGGCTACTTCGTTAGGAATAACTAGGACCCAAGCTGGAATCCGTTTGGCAGTAGAGGAACATCCTGATGCACTGTTTGCTTTCGGCAATGCGCCTACAGCATTGATGGAACTATGCGACTTGATTCGTAAAGGCAAGGCTGCTCCAGCGGGTATCATCGCTGCTCCAGTAGGATTTGTTCATGTCAGAGAGTCGAAACACATGGTGAAGCCGTTCCGAAATATCCCAAAGATAATAGTTGAGGGACGAAAGGGTGGTTCTAATCTTGCTGCTACATTGTGTAACGCAATACTATGCTTTGATGATGCGGCACAACTAAAACCAGGACGAGATTTATGAAGAAGCTACACCCGTTGATGTTTGTTGGTACTGGCAGCGATGTGGGTAAAAGCGTCATTACTGCAGCATTCTGTAGGATTTTTCGTCAAGACGGTTATTATCCAGCACCATTTAAGGCCCAGAATATGGCGCTTAATTCATACGCCACACCCGATGGTTTTGAAATAGGTCGTGCTCAAGCCACACAAGCTGAAGCTGCAGGCATACCGTGCTGTACCGACATGAATCCGCTACTACTAAAACCGCAGAGCGATCATACGTCGCAAGTAATACTACATGGCAAACCTATCGGCAATAAGAATGCGTATGATTACTGGCGCAGAGGTACATCGGATATCGACTTCCGTAAGGAGGTCTGTGATGCTTTCGACAGACTGTCGTCACGTTATAATCCAATAGTGATGGAGGGTGCTGGCAGTATCTCGGAGATTAATCTTCGTGATGCAGATCTGGTAAATTTGCCTATGGCGCGCCATGCTAAGGCAGATGTTATACTTGTTGGCGACATTGACAGGGGCGGTGTGTTTGCATCGGTCTATGGTAGTATCGCACTACAATCGCCCGAAGATCGTAAACTTATCAAGGGCATCATCATCAATAAGTTTCGTGGTGATATGCGACTGTTTGATGATGGGCGCCGGATGTTGGAAGAACTATGTGGTATTCCGGTGTTGGGTGTGGTGCCTTACTATCGGGAAATATATATTGATGAAGAGGATTCTGTAAGTCTTGAGCAGAAGCGTCGACAACTGATTGAGGGCAAAGTAAATGTAGCTGTATTGCTGTTAAGACATATAAGCAACTTTACCGATTTTGACACGTTGGAACGAGATGAACGAGTGAATCTGTTTTATACCAACAACACAGCCGACCTGCAGCGTGCCGATATAATCATCCTGCCAGGAACAAAAGTAACTTTAGACGATCTTTTGGAATTGCGCAGAAACGGATGTGCACAAGCTATCCAGCGGGCTCATCGTGATGGTAAAATGGTAATAGGTATCTGTGGCGGCTATCAGATGTTAGGACTGTCGGTTGATGATCCTGAAGGAATAGAGGGCAGTGTTACAAGTTTGCCAGGACTGGGTTTATTGCCCATACATACCACCATGACTGCAGAGAAAACCACAAAGCAAGTAACGTTTGAGTTTGATGGCAAGAAATGTGAGGGTTACGAGATCCATCAAGGTGTGAGTGATACTTCCGAAGTAATATTGCGAAAAGACAATTGTATCGGGACTTATATTCATGGTTTCCTTGATAATACTCCTGTTATAGAACATTTGCTTGCAGGTTATACTGCGGTAAAGAATGGTGCAGCAAGCGACCCACAAGCATTCAAAGAAGAACAGTACAATAAGTTGGCCGAGCATGTGCGACAGCATGTTGATGTAGAGCATATTTATAAGATACTTACTGATGATTAATCCGATAGCACTCATAATAGGTTGGCTGGCTGATTTCTTGTTTGGCGACCCGCTGCGACTTCCGCATCCGATAGTGTGGTTCGGACGGATGATAAGTTTCGGCGAAAAACGACTGAATCGCGGCTCGTATCGCAAACTGAAAGGTGCGGTGATGGCGATAGGGCTGATATTGGCGGTGTTCGGCACGAGTTGGCTGATACGATGGTGGTTTGCAAGTAAAGCGCTTGGGTTGGTATTGGCGTTCGACGCTGTAGCTGTGTTCTATTGCCTGGCGGGTACAACGCTTATCCGCGAGGTGCGACAGGTGTTTTTGGCGTTAGACAGATCGCTGGAAGAGGGCAGGGCACAGGTAGCTCGCATTGTGGGGCGCGACACTAGCGAACTATCGGCACAAGAGGTACGCAAAGCTGCGCTAGAGACACTAGCCGAGAACCTGAGCGACGGTGTGATAGCACCGCTGTTCTGGTTGGCACTGCTGGGCACGCCGGGTATGCTGGCATATAAGATGGTAAACACGCTCGACTCGATGATAGGTTATCATACGGAGCGATATCTCGATTTTGGCTGTTGGGCAGCACATATAGATGATGTGGCTAATTATATACCGGCTCGCTTAACAGCTGCGTTGATGATAATTTTCACTTCTTCACCTTTTCACCATTTCAATTTTATCCGCAAATACGGACGCAATCATGCTTCGCCAAACAGTGGCTATCCCGAGGCGGCGCTGGCAAGTATATTGGACTGCCAATTCGGTGGACCGCATAAGTATTTCGGCGAGATGTTCGACAAACCATTCATCGGCGACACCGACCGCGAACTGACTACGGCAGATATGAAAACAGCTGTACGAGTGAACCGTACAGCTGAAGTGATAATGGTGATAATAGTACTAGCCGAAAGCGTGGCTATTCTACTTTTATCTGAATAGTCTTGCTGATTCCAAGTTTCTTGTCTTTTACTTTCAGTGTAGCAATGCCGGGCTGCTTGGCACCGCGAACTACGACTACCAACTGACCATTAAACAGTTTCATAGTTGGCTGCTTGAACGACTCCAGGCTTGTGGCATCGCCATTACATACCGCCTCGAAAGTGCCAGCGCCAGTAACCTCGAACGAAAGTTGATCGGAAGCCTGAGGGATAAGGTTCCCTTTTGCGTCGGTAAGCGATACGGTTACAAAAGCCAAATCGTTTCCGTCTGCATTCAGCTTGAGTGCATCATGCTGAGTCCACGCGTCTAGCTGGAGTTTTGCTGGTTTGCCAGCTGTGTGTATCGATTTTTCGCCAACTTTGTTACCGTCAGCATCGTATACCACAACTTTTATCACACCAGGCTGATACTTTACATTGTTCCAGCGCAGACGGTAGCGATCCAATCGGCTAGCAGGATTCTTCGAAATCTTACCATGACTCTTGCCGTTGACGAAGAGCTCGGCTGTGGGATAATCGGTGTAGCAATACACTGGTGTCACCTTGCCTATGCGATTGTGACCAAAACTCCAATGTGGCAGCAGGTGGATGGTGTGCTGCTTTCGGTTCCAATGTGAACGGTAAAGATAGTAGCGGTCCTTGGGCAGACCAGCCAGATCGCAGATACCGAAATAGCTGCTGCGCGAGGGCCAGTACTCATCGTAAGGCGAAGGCTCGCCGAGATAGTCGTAACCAGTCCAGACAAACTCACCAATCACCCAAGGATAGTCGTCCTGCATTGCCCAATCATCATCTGGTAGATTACTCCATGGGCAGTATTCCAAATCGTAGCTCGAACATTGTCCGTCGGCATTCTTTATTGCTTTGGGGTCGTAGCCAGGTGCCCATGAGGCATAGCGAGCATTGTCGTCTGGTTCTGCTGGGAACTTGTACACGCCGCGACTGCTTACGGTGCTGGCAGTCTCGCTGCCCAGCAGGAATCCTTGTGGCAACTGCTTTATGCTATTTTGATACTTATGTACACGATAGTTGAAGCCAGGTATATCCATCAATTTTGCTACACCGCTCTTAATAGATTTCTCGGCATGATCCAGTCCCTGTGTCACAGGGCGCGTCGGGTCGAAACTATGGCAGAGGTCCTGCAGATATTCTGAAATCTCTGCTCCTTCCTCGTTACCTTGTTCGGGTATCTCGTTGCCAATGCTCCACATTATGATGCTGGGGTGATTACGGTTGGCTAATACCAGATTCTCGATGTCGCGATAGCACCATTCTTCAAAGAATCGTGCATAGCCATTCTTACATTTGGGATAAACCCACATATCAAAGCTTTCCGCCATCACCATCATACCTAATGAATCGCAGATATCCATCTGCATCTGCGAAGGCATGTTGTGGGATGTTCGTATGGCATCGCAACCCATCTCTTTCATTGTTTTTATCTGTCGGATGAGTGCAGCCTTGTTGACGGCTACACCTAGTGGACCAAGGTCATGGTGCAGACACACTCCTTTGATCTTACGTGTTTTCCCGTTCAATTGAAAACCACCGTTCTTTGAGACCTTAACGGTGCGGATTCCAAACTTCTGCGTGGTGGCGTCGAGCAATTGTCCATCCTTAAGATACTTTATGCGGGCTGTATATAAATAAGGTGTTTCGGGCGTCCATAGTTTTGCATCTTCCACAGTGATGCTCATGTCTGCTTTACCCATAATGCCCACTTTGTCGCTGTTTCCTTTGGCTACTACTCGGCCTTCTTGGTCGCATATCTCAACTTCGAATGATAAGTTTGAATCGATTGAACTGCCTGTACCAATGGTTACGTCTAGCTTGGCATCGCCGAAACGTAGACTGCGTGTGCGGATGAAAGTCTTCCACGGGTCAATCCAATTATCGCCCGTGAGTATCAGTTTGACAGGACGATAGATTCCGGCTCCCGGATACCAACGACTACTCTCTTCGAGATTCTGGAGGTCTACCTCGAGCAGATTGTCACCCTCTTTTATATAAGGTGTGATGTCCACGCGGAAGGTATTATAGCCATAGGCCCAGAAGGCAACTTCCTTTCCATTGATGCTGACATGCGGTTCGGCCATCGCACCATCGAATAAAAGTTCTGCATGCGGACAGTCTTTTGGAATTGTGATGGTACGCTTGTAGTGTCCCTGGCCAATCCAGGGCAGGGCACCAGACCGACCACTCTTCTCGGTAGCTTCGGTTTCGCCGTTCTGCTCGATGGCAACACACTGCAGGTCCCACTTCTTGTCGAACGGACCAGCAATGGCCCAATCGTGGGGAACACTTACCGACTGCCAAGAAATTTTGTCGTGTGAAAACTGCCAGTTATCGCTTAGGGTAATCTCCTGTCGCTGTTGTGCCAGCATCGATAACGGGGCTGCAAAAAACAATGTTAATAGTTTCCGTTTCATTTCAATTTGTTATTAGTAATCATATTTTTGCTGCAAATATACTAAAAAATACCGAAATTGTTGGCTATTTGACAGATTTAATGTATTTTTGCAGCTAAATTTCTGCAACTAAATAGAGAATTTGTTATGGGACATCAATTAAGGAGTGCTGTTTGCACCGAAGGTAGAAGGATGGCAGGAGCCCGCGCACTGTGGGTGGCCACGGGTATGAAGCGAGAGCAGTTTGGCAAACCTATTATTGCCGTCGTCAATTCGTTTACCCAATTTGTGCCCGGTCATACGCATCTCCATGAGATAGGTCAGATAGTTCGTGAGGAAATCGAAAAGATGGGCTGTTATGCCGCCGAGTTTAATACTATCGCCATCGACGATGGTATAGCTATGGGACATGATGGTATGCTGTATAGTCTGCCCAGTCGTGATATTATTGCCGACAGCGTAGAGTATATGGTGAATGCCCACAAGGCCGATGCCATGATTTGCATATCAAACTGCGATAAGGTAACACCAGGTATGCTGATGGCCAGCATGCGACTGAACATCCCAACGGTGTTTTGTAGCGGCGGACCAATGGAGGCAGGAAAATGGCGCGGCGAGAATGCCGACCTGATAACGGCTATGGTTAAGGGTGCCGATCCCAGCGTGACCGATGAGGAAATGGCTGAGATTGAGGGGGGTGCATGTCCCGGTTGCGGTAGTTGCTCGGGTATGTTCACTGCCAACTCGATGAACTCGCTTACCGAGGCTATCGGGCTGTCGCTGCCTGGCAACGGGACTATTCTGGCTACACATACCAACCGCATAGAGCTGTTTAAGGCAGCCGCACGACAGGTGGTGAAGAATGCTTTTGCATACTACGAAGACGGCGACGAGAGCGTACTGCCACGCAACATTGCTACTCGCAAGGCATTTATGAATGCTATGGCTCTGGATATCGCTATGGGCGGTAGCACCAATACCGTGCTGCACCTGTTGGCTGTGGCCCAGGAGGCTGGTGCCGACTTCACCATGAAGGATATCGATGAGCTGAGCCGCAAGGTGCCTTGTCTGTGCAAGCTGGCTCCTAACACTCAGAAGTACTCGGTACAGGAGTGCGGTCGCGCAGGTGGCATACTTGGCATCCTGAATGAACTGAACAAGGGCGGACTAGTAGACGGTAGCGCACCACGTGTTGACGGTATGACGCTGGCCGAAGCCATGAAGAAATACAGTATTGTAGACGGCACTGTAGATGCCGAAGCTGATCGCATATATCAGACTGCTCCGGGCAATCGCTTCTCTACTAAGATGGGTTCGCAGAGCGAGCAGTGGGGCACACTTGATACCGACCGTGCACAGGGATGTATCCGCGACCTAGAACATGCTTACACCAAGGATGGTGGACTGGCTGTGCTGTTTGGTAATATCGCTCAGGACGGTTGTGTGGTAAAGACTGCCGGTGTGGATGAATCGCTGTGGCACTTCGAAGGTCCGGCTGTAGTGTTCGACTCACAGGAGGATGCCTGCGAGGGAATTCTCGGCGGCAAGGTTAAGAGCGGCGACTGCGTGGTTATCACCCACGAGGGACCAAAGGGTGGTCCTGGTATGCAGGAGATGCTGTATCCCACATCTTATATTAAGAGTATGCACCTGGGCAAGGAGTGCGCTCTGATTACCGACGGACGATTCTCGGGCGGTACCAGCGGACTTAGCATCGGACACATCTCGCCCGAGGCTGCCAATGGTGGTAATATCGGCAAGGTGAAGGATGGCGACATCATCGTCATCGATATCCCAAGCCGCAGCATCAGCGTGAAACTGAGCGACGAAGAACTTGCCGCTCGTCCACAGCAGCCGCTAAAGCGCAATCGCGTAGTCTCAAAGGCTCTGCGTGCCTACGCCCAGAGCGTGTCGAGTGCCGATAAAGGCGGCGTTAGAATCATAGATTAATATTTAATCTATAATGTTTAATGTTTAATCTTTAATGTTTAATGTTAAAAGATAGAATAACAGGTGCAAAGGCGCTGATGAGGGCACTGCAGGCCGAGGGAGTAAAGACCATCTTTGGTTATCCCGGCGGTTCGATCATGCCTACATACGATGCGCTCTATGACTATACACGAGGCGAAAAGAAATGTTTCGATCATATATTGGTGCGCCACGAACAGGCTGCTACCCATGCCGCTGAGGGCTATGCCCGAGTTAGTGGTGAGGTGGGTGTGGTACTGGTAACCAGCGGCCCTGGTGTAACGAATACGTTGACGGGTATTGCTGATGCTATGATGGATTCGACACCTATCGTGGTGATAGCCGGACAGGTGCCAACTGGTGCACTGGGTACCGACTTTTTTCAGGAGGTCGACTTGGTTGGCGTATCGCAGCCTATCAGTAAGTGGAGCTATCAGATTCGCCATGCCGAAGATGTGGCTTGGGCTGTGAGTCGTGCCTTCTATATTGCCCGTACAGGTCGTCCCGGTCCTGTGGTACTCGACTTTACCAAGAACGCTCAGGTCGAAGAGATTGACTGGGAGCCTATGAAGTGCAACTTCATCCGTTCGTATGTGCCTTATCCTAAGCTGGATAATGAGGCTGTACGTAAGGCTGCCGAACTGATAAATAATGCCAAGAAACCTTTGGCGCTGGTAGGTCAGGGTGTGGAGCTGGGTAATGCCCAGAAAGAACTACAGACATTCCTCGAAAAGGCTGATATTCCTGCTGGTCGTACCATGCTGGGACTTTCGGCACTGCCATCAAATCATCCGCTGAATGTGGGTATGCTTGGTATGCACGGTAACTATGCCGTGAACCTGAAGGAGCAGGAGTGTGATGTGCTTATCGCTATCGGTATGCGCTTCAGCGATCGTGTGACCGGTAATCTTAAGACCTACGCCAAGCAGGCTAAGATTATCCATCTGGATATCGACCGCAGCGAGATAGACAAGAACGTGAAGACCGACGTGGCTGTAGTAGCTGACTGTAAGGAGTCTTTACCTGCTATTACAGCATTGATTAATGCAGGCAATCATCAGAAATGGCGCGACTCGTTTAAGGAGTTGGACGCTATGGAACGCGAGAAGGTTATCGAGCCTGCCATCCATCCTACGGAAGGTCCGTTGAAGATGGGCGAGGTGGTGAATAAGGTTGCAGAGCTATCGGCTGATGATACAATCCTTGTAACAGATGTTGGTCAGAATCAGCTGTTTGCAACACGCTACTTCAAGTATCACCACAAACGCTGTCTTTGTACCAGTGGTGGTCTTGGTACTATGGGCTATGGTCTGCCAGCTGCTATCGGAGCCACTTTTGCAGCCCCACAGCGCACAGTGTGCTGCTTTATGGGTGATGGTGGTTTCCAGATGTGTATCCAGGAACTTGGTACCATCATGGAACAGCAGACTCCTGTAAAGATGATTGTGATGAATAATCACTATCTGGGCAATGTTCGCCAGTGGCAGGATATGTTCTGGATGCGTCGCAAATCGTTCACTAAGATGTTGAATCCTAACTATGAGCTCATTGCCAAAGGTTATGGTATTAACTATGCGGCTGCGGTTGACCGTAAGGATCTGCCCGGACTTGTGAAGCAGATGCTCACCACCGATGGACCATTCCTGCTGGAGTGTGCCATCTTGGAAGAGGATAATGTATTGCCAATGACACCTCCAGGTATGGACGTTGACAAGATGCAGCTTGAGGTTTAGAGAATTGAGAATTCAGAATTGAGAATTTAGAGATGGAGAATAAGAAGAAATTATATACGCTACTGGTTTACTCTGAGAACGTAGCTGGTATTCTGAATCAGATTACCGCTGTGTTCACCCGTCGCCAGGTAAATATCGAGAGTCTTAATGTGTCGGCTTCGAGTATTCCCGGTGTGCACAAGTATACCATTACTGCATGGAGCGACGAAGATCAGATTATCAAGATAACTCGTCAGATAGAGAAGAAGATAGATGTAGTAAAGGCCAACTACTTTACTGATGACCAGTTGTTTATCCGTGAGTCAGGACTATACAAGCTTTCCACACCGATGTTGCTCGAGAATCCTGAGATTTCGCGTACGGTTCGCCGATTCCAGGCTAGCATCATCGAGGTTAATCCTACATATACTATTGTGCAGATGCATGGAGTGACCGAGGATATCGTTTCGCTGTATCGAGCACTCGACACCTTTGGTTGTGTGCTACAGTATACCCGCTCTGGCCGTATTGCTGTTACCCGTGGTATGCAAGAGCAAGTTAGTGAATTCTTAGAGGAACGTGAAAATGGATAAGATAGGTTGTTACGAGTTCCTGGCAGAACCATTCCACTGCGATTTCTCGCAGCGATTGTTTATGGGGCACATGGGTAACCACATGCTAAATGCTGCCGACTTCCACTCTTCGGCTCGCGGTTTCGGCATGAACTATCTGCTCACCATCAATCGTTCGTGGGTGCTGTCGCGCCTGGCTATCGAGATGGACGAGATGCCGCAGATGTACACCAAGTTTAATGTTGAGACTTGGGTGGAGAGCGCCATGCGATACTTCACTTCGCGTAATTTCCGTGTGGTAGGTCAGGATGGAAAGGTGTATGGCTATGGCCGCAGTATCTGGGCGATGATTGACACCGAGAGCCGTCAGCCTACAGACATTTTCGCTATTGACAATGGCGCTATCAACAATTGGATAGTGAAGGATAAGGAGTGTCCGATAGACAAGGGTGGGCGAGTGAAGATGGGTGATACCGCCCAACTTGTGGCTACCGTCGAGACCAAATACAACGATGTAGACATCAATGGCCATATCAACTCGGTAAAGTATATCGAGCATATACTCGACCTCTGGGATCTCGACTGGTATCGTGAGCATCAGATCCGTCGCTTTGAGATAGCTTATGTGGCCGAGGCCCATCAGGGCGACACGCTATCATTCTATCGTGAGCAGACCGCCGACAACGAATACTGCATCCGCATCTGCAAAGATGGTGATGTAGAATGTTGCCGAAGCAAGGTGATTTTTAAGTAAAAAAGCAATAAAAAAAGAGGGCTGTCAGCACTATCGTAGTCTGTCAGTCCTCTCTCTTACTTCTTACCTCTTCCTTCTTCCATCTTACATCGGAATCGGTCCGTACCCCATGCAGCTTGTTGTGCCCAGTGCTGTCAAGAAGGCAGTGAGTGCGGCTACTACAACCTTCACCGCTATCTCTAAAATACGATTAGACTTCATAACTCTCAACTCTAAATTCTAAATTCTCAATTGTCAATTAATCCGTGCTGATGGGGTTGCCGCCTGGGTTATTGCCGCCGCCATTTTCAGGCTGGTCGTTCTCGGGCTCCTCGATTTCGCCCGAGGTAGAGGTAACGCGCTTCACCTCCTTGCCGTCTCGGTCGTAGCAGGTGATGATGATGGCAGTGGCAGCCAGCTCGTCCTTCAGGTCCGTACTTGGGGTGAAGATGATGCGACGGCTGGTGATCAGTCCGGCCTTCACCTCGTTCACATTCTCCACAGCCTTCGAGCGCAAACCGAATCGCATGGTTCCCAGTCCGGGCAGTGCCACGCTGTGACCCTCAGTAGCCCATGCCTTGATTACCTCACCGGCTGCATCCCAGCAAGCCTTCATCACGCCCTGACTCACGCCGCTGCGCAGGGCAGCCTCCTTGATTACCTTGTTCTGAGTCAGACTCGAGTACATCTCAGGCTTCATCACATAGCGGTACTTGCCCGCCGATTCCTTGTCAAACTTCAGCAGTCTCTCCACTGCCTTTACTCTAAGTGCCATAAAATTATAAATTTTAAGGGTGTAAAAATATTTCCTATTCCTTAAAACCTCTTCCTTATTCCTTGTTTTCGTCGTTAAGCCATACAGAATTTCCTAGTGCACTAAGAAAAATTTTCTCCATAGCCAAGCCGAAATTTTCAGACGCTTATGTCCTTTTTGTTTCTTTATGCAAAGGTACGAATTTTTCGCGAAACTACCAAATATTTTTGCGATTATTTTGCTATTTTTTTCGATGGCTGGCAGGGGCCGCGGACAAGTTACCCACTTACCCACTTACCCACCTATGACAGGAAGGTTTAGCTCGACGAAGTCAGCATTTCCTGAAAAAGTTGACTATATAAACTTATTATTATATATATTATAATATATATAATAATATAACTATTATCTCTTTAATTTGTACCTATAATCACTCTCTCCATCATCGGAAGCGACTTCCCTCTTCACTTACCCACTTTCAAAACCTTCTTGTCATAACTGGGTAACTGGGTAAGTGGGTTAGTTCAGTATTACAACGCAACCTTTCCGATGCCTTTCATTTCCAGTGCCACCTGCACACCCAGCGCACGGAATGCACGCATCATAGAAGCAAGTGTGATGCTTTTGCCGCTCTCTAAACGGCAGACCTGGGCCCTTTGAACTCCCATCTTCTCGCCCAATTCTGCTTGGGTAAGATTCTGTGACTCTCGTGCCTGCTTGATAGTCTCTCCCACGCGATAGGCCTGGACAGCCTCGTCCACGCTACGTTCAAAAACATCACGCTCTGGTGTTCCGACCTTGCCGTAATCCTCTTCCAGCAATTCCTCGAAACTATACAACTTCATATCTCCTACCTTTTTCATATCATCTTGTGCAAAGATACGGATTGTTTCTTAAATGCGCAACAATAATCTAGATTTTTTATCACTTTTCTCTAAATCTGTCCCATTTTGAGTGAATTTTCGAAAAAAACAGAAATAAAACGACTCATTATCGAAATCTTTTTGTATTTTTGCACCAAGTTATTGCATCAAGAGTGGCAAATGCCCACCAACCGGCCTAAACAGAATCGTTGGCAGCGGTGGTAAAACGATGCGAGTGAGAATTAGTAACCCACTAAAAATAAACGATTATGGAAATCAAAAAGATTGAGAAAAGTGACTTTGTGATGTTCCCACGTATGCAGCATCGTGGGCTCCAGTTCAGACATGTAGAGCGTGATGCCTATCGCGCTGAGTTGCGCCATGTGGAGGGACATGGTGACTATTGGCTTTTGCACCAACAATCCAAGCCGCACGTTGTGGCCCACGTCCAATTACCCAATACGGAGGCTGAGTTTGACAACATCCTTGGCTGGTGCCAGGGGCAAAACCATTGGTGCGAATACATCGAGGGCGACCTCTCCTTCCTCTGCGTCATTGCAGGCTTCAACGGTGAAGAATTGACACCCAAATATCCAGACTTCATCAGTGAAAGAGTTTATGCCCTCAGCGATGCCACCCGCTGGTGGTATGAGTATGGAAAAGAGACCCTTTTATTAAATAATGTGTAAATTTGCGTAGAAATATTATTGTTTAGAAACTTTTTCGTATCTTTGCATGATATTAGGTAAATTGTGCATATATGAAACGAATTTGGAATACGTTTTGCGAAGATATCAGCAAGAACAAGGGCGTAAAGGAAATGACCTTCGAGAAAGAAATAGTGAAGGGTTTCCTGCAAGCACTGGGTTGGTCGCGCTATGACGGCAACCTTGAAGAGCAGTATGGCTTGTATAGCCGGAAATGGATTCCAGATTTCGTATTCTATCTGAACAATGACAAGAACGCCAAGGAGATCATTCTTGAGTTGAAGAAGCCAGACCACAAGCAGCGCAAGGTGGATATCGAGCAGATTGAGGCCTACATGAAGTTGACGGATTGCCGTTTTGGACTCTACTTTGGCGAGAAATTGGAAGTGTTCTATTTGCAGGAAAAGGACGGAAAACGCTCTGCTGCATCTGTCACCACAATTGACTGGACTATTGACAATGAGGCAGGTGCGAATTTGATAGAGCTGCTTGACTTCAAGAACTATAATAGGGAGAAGTTGGAACAGTTCTGTTTGGACAATATCTATTTGAACACCTTCCTCCGCCATTGTAAACACCAAGGAGGCCAACAACAGCTTTATGATTGTATCATGGAGCGTTTTATATTACCAGAATCAATGGCTTGTAGTTTGCGCTCGCGCTTGAAGTTTACCGTTGTGGATAACCCAGAGGTAGAAGAAATGCCAGCATCGCCCGCTACTGTTATTCCCACTACTCCACGAGTACAAAGTGGCAAGGGGAATGTGTGGCTAATTTGCTATGATTCTAAGTTCTTCAAGGTTGAAGATTGCTTTAAGAAATATGGCCAGATATATTGGACTCACAAAGCAGGAGTGCTGAACGTGCAGAAAGGCGACATTGCCTACCTTTATGCAGCTCGTCCTGAAAGTGCGATTCGCTTCAAAGTGGAAGTCATTGCGAGCCAACTGCCATATTCGCCAGAAATGGATGTCGAAGATGAGTTTGTCGCATCTGGTAACACTAATAGTGACGATAGCGGCAAGACGTACTTCCTTGTGCGCCCTATCGCGGAAACTCATAGCCCTGCACTCAAACATGAAGCAATGATGAGCAAGGGGCTGATGGGTAAACGTCCATCAACGACCAAGTTGTCTAAGGAGGAATTCAAGTCTCTAAGGCAATACATTGAGCAGCATTTTGATGATTCTCCGCTAGCAGACAAAGAAAAGAAGTAATGCTCTATGAACTATCAGGAATTACAGGAAGCAAAGCAGACGTTTAGAATTCATGCTCTGGAGAAGGAGTATAAGGGTCTATTTAAGATCAGAGACGAATTTGTACGCAAATACAATCCTGCGAAGATTGCAGCAATGACCATTGATGAGTACGTTCAAGGAAAGCAGAGCAAAACAAGTTTCTGTTATATACTTGAGCGTTCATTAAAAGGTTTAGGTAATATGACTGGGCAATATGCAACAAAGTTTGGAGTCTGGTATTCAAAAGAAAAGGGTGATTATAGTTTTGAGCCAAGGCTGGGTGCAACTTATAAAGAAGTATTTAAGAAAGTCAAATTGTCTATCCTGAATCTGCTGGAATCAGGAAAAACTCACGACTATGAGGAAATTATTAATAACCCATTGAATGCATTGTTCAAGGGGAAAATCCTTGCCGTTTATTATCCTGATGATTATCTGAATATATTTTCGAATGACCATCTCGATCACTATCTTAAGGCTTTCGACCTTGATACTGCAGAACTGATGAAACAGAATGTGCTATACAAGAGAAAAGCTCTATTAGATTATAAGAATAGTGACAAGGACATGAAGAAATGGAGCAACGATATGTTCTCTGTTTTTTTGTGGGACCACTATCCTAAACGCCCTCTAAAAAGCGACGAAGTAGCTGTCATCTCTGATGAAGAAGAAATAGAGTTTCCAACGCTAGAATCCTTCTCGTTTATCGATTTGCAGTTGGCAAGCGGTAAGTCAACATCGCCAGCCAAATCTCACTCTTGTAAACCATCTCCAGACTATGAGAAGGAAGCCAGGAAGTATAAGAAACTTGGCGATAGAGGCGAATATATAGTTTATCAGGCAGAAGTGAGCAGACTGATGAAAGAGTTATCGATTACAGAAGCGAAAGCAAAGAAACTCATCAAATGGGTATCACGCGAGAGTGATTCTTATGGCTACGATATTCAGTCTGTTAATAAAGACAAGACACCAAGATACATCGAAGTAAAAGCCACTCGTGGCAAAGCTGGCAGTATGGATTTCTACTACACAGAGAATGAGTACGAGACAGCGAAAAAGTATGTTGAGAATTATTACATCTACGTGGTGTATGAGATTCTTACTGCACATCCTAAGATATGGATGATTAAGAATCCGTTTATCAAGGGAGAGGGTATCAATATGAGACCCGTAAAATATAAAGTAGAATTAAGAATAAAATAGATATGCCCGTTCTAAATTGGATAGGAAAAGATAGTGTGGTGACATACCACTCGAAGGTGCCGTTTCGCACGCTGAGTCTGACGTATGGCTATACGGCAGAGCATAGGCGCGAGGAAGGGTTGTCGAGTGAAAGCGGCAACATGATAGTTTTTGGTGACAACCTACTTAGTTTGAAAGCACTGTTGCCACGACTGGAAGGACAAGTGAAATGCATATACAACGATCCTCCATATAACACAGGAAAGCCTTGGACTTATTCAGATGATTGCAACGACCCACGTACTCGCGATTGGATAAACAAAGTAGTAGGAAAACAAGGTGAAGACCTGAGCCGTCACGACAAGTGGCTCTGCATGATGTATCCGCGTTTGGTGCTGATGCGCAGAATGCTTTGCCCTGACGGTGTGATATTCATTTCGTGCGATGATAACGAGCAGGCCGCCCTTCGCCTGATTATGAATGAGATTTTTGGCGAGGACTGCTTTGTAAGCAATATTATCTGGCAGAAATCATACTCGCCTCGAAACGACAGTAAAGGTATACCAACGACAACAGACCATATTGTTGCTTACAGTAAAAAGCCAGGTTGGAATCCGTTCAAGCTCGAAAGAACGGAAGGAATGAATGCAAGATATGCTAATCCTGATAATGATAAGGATTATTGGCGTCCTGATAATGCATATGCTCCCAATGCGATTACTCACCAAGGAATGGTATATGCCATTCAAAATCCTTTCACTGGAAAAATGATATATCCCATCGTTTCAAACACGTGGCGATATGAGCAAGATGACATGCTTGATATTATGAACGGTTGGTGCGAGTATGAATTGCGTGACTTGAACGATGCGGAAGAACGAGCAAGAATATGCGGTATAAGCGCTGATGAAGTGCGTCAGGGTGTGATGGGTATCGTACTAAAAGAAAGTCTTGAAGTTAGTAAGCAAAAAGCTCAAGCTGTATTAGAACGTGGTCAATGGCCCAAGTATTATTTTACAAGCTTAGGTAATCTTAGCAGAAAAACCTATCTTGGTGAGGTTGGTGGCAGAGTTACCACAAACTTGTGGCCATTCTCAGAAGTAGATAACACCGATGGTGCAAAGAAAGAACTGATAGAGATATTCGAGGGTGCTGTTCCATTTGATACACCAAAACCTACTCGTTTAATCGATCGTATTCTTGAAATCGCTGTTGAACCTGGCGACATCGTTATGGATTGCTTCGCAGGTAGTGGCACTACAGCTCACTCTGTGCTGAAGGCAAATCTGAAAGACGGCGGCGATAGGAAGTTTGTGTTGTTAGAGGTAGATGCTGATATTGTAAAAACTACCCAAGAAAGAGTCCAACGCGCCATTAGTGGGTACGAATATACAGGAACAAAAACGGAACGCATTTATGAGAAGAAGCTCAATGCCAACACGTTGAAACGCATAACAGATTATTACGAAGATGCTAAGCAAACTTACGAACAAGCCAAAGCATCTGAGAATTATACTGATGTACATCAGCCAACGGTGAAAGATAATAATCTGGTGGTGGAAGCCGAGAAGTATTACGATGGACATCGCGATGGTTTGGGAGGAGGTTTCGATTTTATGGAACTGGGTGCCCCAATCTTTAAGGATGGTACAAAGATGCTGAATGAGGATGTGGGCGAATCTGAACTACGTCGCTATGTATATTATACAGAAACACATCAACCACTGGCGCAGACACGCTCAGAAGATTATCCCTATTGGCTCGACGATTATCAGGGCGTGGGCTATTACTTCTATTACGAAGCAGACCAGCCCACAACCTTGTCTAACGAAACACTATTGAATGTGGTGAAGGGACGTATGGACGGTGGCTTGATTGTATATGCTGACCTTTGTGAATTCTCTGACGATGAATTAGAACAAATGGGCATCACATTCCGTCAGATACCAAGAGATATTCGTAGATTCTAAAAACAACGAAAGATGAAGCTAAAGACCTATCAGAAAGAAGTGCTGGCAGACCTGAAGAATTATCTGGAGCATCTGCGCAAGTCGAATGATTTGCGAGAGGCTTTCCGTCAGCACTGGCTCGACAGGAGCATAGATCCACATACGAAGAACAACGACCTGTTGCATGCTTACAACAATTCGTTAGCACCAGGCATTCCCAACGTAACGCTGAAAGTGCCTACGGCTGGTGGTAAGACTTATATCGCGGCCAACGCTCTGCCTCTCATATTCGACTACCTGCCCCAAGAACAGCCTCGTGTAGTTGCATGGTTCGTACCTAGCGACTCTATACGAGAACAGACATTACGCAATCTTCAAACACCAGGCCATCCGTATTATGAAGCACTTCAAGGTTCTGGGCGTACTGTGATGGTAGAAGGCAAGGATGAAGCTCTAATGGGAACAGGACTTACACCAATGGATGTAGAAGATCAGTTGACCATTTTAGTGTTATCGGCTCAAAGCTTTGCCACAAAAGAACGAGACGATTTGCTTTCTTGGCGACAAAATGCATTCTTTGCACAATGGGATGGACACTACCACTATAGCACAGAACAGCGTATAGATGGGGCCGATGAACTGAGCCTTATTCAATGGTTGGCTTGGCAACGTCCTATTTGCGTGGTAGACGAAAGCCATAACTTTGGATCAGATATGCGAACAGAAATGCTTCGTCTGTTGAATCCGTCGTTCATACTGAACCTGACTGCTACTCCCAAACCAGATGCCAACATTGTAAGCTTTGTGGATGCAGGAAAGTTGAAAAAGGAATCGATGGTTAAATTGCCTGTTGTGCTCTATAACATGGAGACCGTTGATGATGTGATAGCCAATGCTATATTATGGCAGAAAACCCTTGAACGTCACGCTATACAGGCACAAAAACAGAATAATGGCCATTATATCCGCCCAATAGTGTTACTGCAAGTGGAACCCCGTACTGGCCAGGAGAATGCCAACTATGAACTCGTAATGCAGACATTGCTGGACAATAATATTCCAAGAGATCAAATTAAATATAAATTGGCAGATCCATTGAACGAACTTAAGAATATAGATTTGTTGGCTTCAGATTGTCCTGTACGTTATATTATCACTGTTAATGCGCTGAAAGAAGGTTGGGATTGCCCGTTTGCCTATATACTGGCAGCTTTGTTTAATCGAACATCTCCCATCGATGTTGAGCAAGTGTTGGGAAGAATCCTAAGACAGCCTAATGCACGTCGAAGTAGTGACCCACTATTGAACGAAAGTTATGTGCTTACTTCCAAACAGGATTTTCATGATGCAGCAGAAGCAGTCATCCGCTCTCTACAGAAATCTGGTTTCAGCCGCCGTGATTATAGATTGGCTAAAACGGAGCAACCTAAAGTTAAGACAGAAGACCCTAAGCCAGATCCATCTGTGCCAGAACCTTCTTTATTTGGAAACGTTGGGGAAGCTTTAAACACCACATCTGAGGGTGTTGCAGCACGACTTGCTGCTGCATCTGTTGCAGATGGTACTTTCGAGGAGATTGCTATCCAGCAAGGAGAGCAATATAATGAGGAAACAAACCAGCAGACAGGGAACAACGATTTAAAGTCTATGATTAATACCTATCCCATGCGCCAAGATGTGAGTGAAGTTGCAAAGGCCATTCGCATCCCATTGTTCTCTATTGAGAATAAGAATATTAATGACTTGATGCCAGAGCCTCATATCCTTTTGACAGAAGAGAAGCTGAACAAGGGTTTCAATCTTTTAGAGCAAGACTCCAAGGTGTCGCTGATTGATTCGCAGTCTGGAGTTGTCAGTATTGACTTAAAAGATAGTGGCGACGGACAGTACACACCAAAACGTACAACTGTAAACGAATCTGTGCTGAATAGTCTTCGTCAAACGTTTGCTTCTTTCTCTCCTGAAATGAAGCGAACACAACTTACAGAAATAATTGTAGAGAAACTGCGCTACAACAGCATCCAACGAAATGATCTTGTCGAGTATGTAAAGCGTGCTTTGGCTAAATATAATGGCGAGCAATTATCTGATTTCTATCTTACCGCCAAGAAAACTGCAGAAGTCTTCAAAGAGAAGATAGATGACCTGCTGGAGATTTACAGATTTGAGCAACTAAAGAGATGGCTATCAGCCCACCATGTGCAGATGAACTGCTACTGGGAATTTCCTTTGGAGCAGAATGTCGCATCAATCTGGGATAGCGTTGACAAGAGTCTTTATATAGCAGAAGAACATGCCAGTACCTTTGAAGAGGGTATCATAGCAAGAATCGCTGAAGAAGATAATGTGTTATTCTGGCATCGTAACACTCAGAACAAACGCGACACCTTTACCATCAATGGATTCATACGGCATCAGCCAGATTTTATTGTTGTGTTGAAGAGTGGAGATGTATTGTTGATAGAAACCAAAGGGAAGCATCTTTTAAATGAAGATAGCAATCGTAAGGCAGAACTGGGCAGAATGTGGGAGGAACATGCCAATAGGAATGGAGGTAAGTTCCATTACTATATGGTGTATCAGGCAGAGTATGGTGCTGATAATGCTGTGAGTGTAGCTGAACTCATTGAACAAATCCGTCTTTTTAAATAAGCTCATATGATTATTGCCAAGGCTCTTTATTACATGACCTCAGAGAAAGCATCAAAGCTGAATTGGAAGCGTATGACTCACGATTTCAATGAGGCTTCTATCGATGCTTTCATTGATATGCAGAACAACAGGCAGGATAAGTTGTCAGTCTGCGACATGATACTAAGCGCCTTGAAGAACGACACCCAAAAGCACATCCATGAGGCTGAGATTGAGAGTAAATTGCTGCTGATTCGCAAGATGATAGAGAATGGTGTCTATTCGCCCTACAGGGAGATAGAACGCCTGACGAAAGAGAATGATGTGAAGGATAAGCAGATAACGGAGTTGATGACTCAGTTGGAGGCGGCTAAGAAAGATGGTGACGAAACAAAAGAAACAGAACTAATCACAAAAATAGTAGGCCAATCTATCAAACTTGGTCCAGATGTAGCCAGAAATGTTGAGCTAGTTTTAGGTAGAATATACAGAGGTTCTGACAAGTTTATCAAGCATTTCAAGATACTTGAAGAATACATAGCGAACCCCAATGTTTTTGTTATTAACTTCCAAAACAAAGTCGGTGTGGTTGCACCTGGTGCCGAATTTGACATGAAATTATTATTGCAGCAGTATGAAGGATAAAAAAGATATGCCCAAATTTGAAATCCACTTCCACGATAAAGTAGGAGCGCAGATAGCATACGTAGAGCATTTTCATGCCCAGTTTGATAAAGACATGAATATGCAGGTGATGGATGTAAATGGAGAAATAAATAAGGCTTTGAAAGAGCTGGATACCGATGATAATGAAAAAAACAAATGCGAGCCTTCTATTGGCAGTGCGAATGACTACGAAGTAATGTTATCTACACCAAGGCAGTCTATCCTTGATCAATTACTGAATTTAGCTGACAAGGGCGATTGGGTGAATGGTATTACATCAGAGGATGTAAAGGCAATGCTAAAGATAGTTCTGGGGCAGGGCGAGACTCCACTATCAGTTAAGGAGACAGAACATTCGGAAATTCTGTGGCGCTTGTTGGAAAGCGGACGGGGTGACCGAGTAAAAATTGTGTGGCAAAATATTGTGGGCTATCTGGATGACAAGAAGCTGTTCAGGCAGAAAGGCTCGCCGGCCCTGAACAAGGATTTCTTTGGTGACGACAAGGGATATACCAATATAGATAAGGGGCGACCCAACAAGGGCTTGATGACTCCAGACTTTGAGAGTATCATACCATTATTGGACGCTTACGTTCCTAAGTTGGATAAAAAAGCGTAAAAAAGGACAACAGACAGTAGATAATAAAAGAGAAATTAGTAATTTTGCACAAAAATAAAAGAAATACAGATATGGCAGGAATGTATAGCGAAAGACTTATAGTCCGAAATTTTGGTCCGATAACGAATTTGGACATTGAGTTTCGTAGGCTGACGTTGTTTATTGGTGATCAAGGCAGCGGTAAGAGTACTTTGTCGAAACTGTTGACGATATGCAGAGACTACAATTGGTGGCTGCTGATGTTGGAGAATGCAGATGCGGAGGATGTCAAGAAGCCTTTCTATGACTTTGGCATTAACGAGTATTTCATGGATGATACCTTCATAAGTTATTCTATGACTGGATTTTCCATCAAATATGAAAACGGGGCATTCAGCATAGTGTCTGACGATATAAGTGCAGATGATATCAAGAAATACTTCTTGTATCTGAATAAGCGCTATGGAAGTGGCCTGGATGCTGCTGTTGATGAAACACAGGCGAAAGAGTTAGAGTCTTATGCTCGCGCTGTACTCTATATTCTGGCGGAACGTAATCTAGTTGGAAACCTGTCGGAATCGTTGGCTTCGATGCTAACGGCGCAGGTGCCTTTATCCAAACCGCTGATGGAATACATGAGTATGTTTGAAAGGGCCAAGAAGGAATATCCAAGCTATAATATACCGTTCTTTAACGTCAAATTTGTAAAGAAGAACGGCAAGGAACGTATAGAACTGGTTGGCAAGGATAAGGACCTCCCGTTGAGTGCATGTTCATCGGGATTACAGTCCGCTATACCTATGTTGATGGTGATAGACTATGCATTGAAGACAGATAGTTTTAATTCGTTTGTTATAGAAGAGCCAGAGCAGAACTTGTTCCCACAGAATCAGTTTGAGATGCTGGGCTTTGTAACATCAAGACTTTGGCATCCGAGTCAGCGCAGACAGTTTATTATCACCACTCATAGCCCCTACTTGCTTTCGAGTCTTAATGTCTTGATGCTAGCATATAAACTTCACCACATTGATGAGGTTCGTGAAGAGGCTGAGAAAATCATCGTACCAGGCTATACCGTAAATCCCGATGACGTGTCGGTATTTGCACTTGACCCCAATGGCGAGGTATATTGCAAGAGTCTGATTTCAGAGAAGACGGGACTGGTGTCGGTAAATGAATTGGATTCTGTATCAGAGGTGATTGGCGATGACTTTGACCGCCTCTATGATCTCTATCGTCAGGTTAACAAGAAGAAGTAGCTGGCTATGGCAGTAAATCAACAGGCTATCGACAGGATCAAACTGGACGAGGCTTTCGCTACGGAGACATACAAGTCGTTCCATGAGTGTTGGACGGTGAGGATGGATAGTGAACTGATGGTGATTGACGATGATGAAGAGAAGTTTTCACGATTCACTAACAATCCTGACGATGAACAGAAAGCATTGATGGTGATTAATGAAAACAATAGGCAGATAGTCTTACTCTCGATAGACAACAAACTGATAAAGGAACACGTAGGTGGTATATGTGATTGTGCCTTGTTTGATGACAAACAATTCTGTTTCGTTGAGTTTAAGACGAATGCTTATGGGAACAGTAGCGAACAGGTGCGTGAGACATTTGATAAGGCTACCAGTCAGTTAAAGGAAACCATCCATGTTTTTAAAGATAGATTACAGAAGGTTGACATCCAGTTTGAAGATGCCGTGACATTGAGTTGTCATGTGGTGGTGTCACAGCGTTTCCCGAAAAGTAGGGCTATCAAGCAGGAGTATCAGATTAGTTTTGCTGACGAAAACAACAATATCGGTTTGTTTTTCTCGGAAAAGACCCATTGGGAAAAGCCAGAAAAGTAATCTGACATAATCTGAGCGATATTTACAAGTGCTCGATTCTCGATTTTGAGAGTCGGGCACTTTTTGTTTTGTACTGTTTTTCAGCGTGTTATGTCTTGTGTCTAAAAATAATCTGAGATTTTTCGCTCAGATTTGCTCAGATTATCAGCTTATGTACCTTTGCATCGAAAATCTTCCAAGAGTGGAAGAATGAAAATTTCCGCAGGAGGAAGATTTTCGGCGTTGTTTGACATATTGACACAACTTACACTTCGATAAGATTCTGTTTTTCTTTCATTTTCTGAATTGTTTTTGTGAGATGAAGGTTGGCTTCCTCGGAAGTTCACTTCGACTCGGGTTAATGATTAATGTACGACTTGGGCGGTCAGCGGACTGCCAGACCCTGCCCTGCTGTGATAGCACGGCGGTTTTTCGAATACACATTATTAATAATATAAGAAAGGATTTTGCAATGACTACAAAAGAAAAAATGACGATGCAGGTGAACTCAGAGTTTGTCTGCAACATGATGAAGCCTGCCGAAAACATCGGGAGTTGCGACTCACCCTGAAATATCAGGAGCGAGGGTATGAGAAGTACCGCAGTTGCTTCCGATACAAACAGACCGGTGAATTGATAGAAATCGTTTATCCGGTTTGGACGGAAAAGGACAACGCATGATAAAGGAAAAGGTAAACGGAAAAAAAGACTAAAAGACGTATGACAAGAGCTTTTTTGTTTGATTCCCTTTGTGGGATGGTTTATCGTTGTATGTTTGCGGGTCTTGATGACTACGGACATGCACAGTGGGTTAACATCACTCCGGGTGAGGAACCCAAGACGCTGGATGAATATGTGGAGGATGAAGATCTTGAAGGTATGCGGTTCTTTGTCCTGTCGATGGAGGGCGAGACGGCCCAGCCGCAGCAGGTGGCGAAGGTTTTGGGTAAGGTGGCTGAATGTCCCATCAACGGACTTGGTGCCGACCTCGTATTTGCCGTAAAGCACATGCAGGAGATTGGTGTGAAGTGGGACAGCAAGCCGCTGGAACTGGTTGTCAGGGTGTTTGAGAACGGCAAGGCCAGCAAGCGCTCCGGCAAGTATTCTTTCTGGATAGAGGATAAGAACTATTGCTGCTCGGTGCTGGCCGATGTTGACGGTTTCGATTCCCTCGAAGAGTTGTTCTGGACGGTTCGAACCTATTTCTTGGTGCTGGAAACGTCGGCTGGGATTTCGTTCCTCAGCAAAGACCTCAGAATCTGTGACAAGTTGAAGAAGGAGGCGAAGAAATCCGACCTCTCGATGTTTGGCCACGTTGAGAATGAGGCTTACGTGTTGAATTATTAAGGCTGCGATTAAGTGAGAGCAAAGCCAAACTCGTTTGAGCTTTGCCGAGCGAAAGCAGGCTCGATCGAAGATCAAAAGGAAGAAGAATAAGGATAAGGTGAGAATTTCTAAACTGATTTTAAAATGGAAGCAACAGTAAGAATTCTGAATCAGTCGGGTCTGATGACACGTCAGTACCTCGACAAGAAGACGGGTGACCAGAAGGTTATCAATTCTGTAACCCTGAAGTTGACGGATGGTTTGAACACTTTCCTCGGAGAGATTACCGGTGAGAGGGCTGTCAACTGTCCTAAGTATGATCCTCAGTATCTGTACAAGGTACAGTGCTCGATGGTGGTGCGTGAGTGGAACTCTCAGCAGACTGGCGAGGCTATGCAGGCCACGACGATCTATGTGGATAAAATCAACATGATGTAGTATGAAGAAGCTGCAGAAGTCTTTTAAGTCGAACACCCGCATCTATGATGATGGTTCGATTGAGGTTGACCCACAGGCTCAGGGCGAGCCCAGTCAGAAAGACGTGAAGAAGGTGGGTAAGAGTAAGCGGTATATTACCTCGGGTAAGAACCCGCTGACGTGTGTGGAACTGAAATGTCCTGAGGATGTGCCAGACAAGGCGGCCTATTTCCGAAAGGAGTTGGATAAGCTGACAAAGGACATTCAGATTGAGAAGCCTGAACTGCCAGACGGTGAGTTCCTTGTGAACAAGGACAACCTGAAGGTTTGTTTTGCGGCAAAGGAAGGCAAGAGACGAAAGGATTGTTGGAAGTAAGGAGAGAGCTGTACTCATTAACAAGCGAGATTGACAAATGTTTTGTAATCAACAGCGATTCGATTTGCCCACAGCAATAGTAACTGCTGCAATCTTCAATAATTTGGTGGACAGTGCACAAACCAAGTGGCTTACAAAAGAACATCGTAAGCTCAGGGAGGCACTGCCCTCCATTTTAGAAGGAGATTCGGAACTATTGGCACAATGGGCCAACGACGAGAATTTCATCAAGTTCTGCCAAGGACAGGAAGCGAGTAGGAAAAAAGCGGCTGGAGGGAAAACGAAGGGAGAGGTCTTTAAGGCACTCACCATTGAAAAGAAGCTTCAGGCGTATTGCGACAACCTGAAGAAGGGTCTGCCGTTTATCATCTTTATTGCAACCTATATCGAAACCGCTTCGGCGAGTGGAAAGTTGGGTTGTTGGAGAAAGCAGGCGGCGTGTCGATTGAACGGTTTGTGTGTGATTGACTTCGACCATGTAACCCCTCTCAATCTCCCCCAAGGGGAGAAGGGCCTGCGGGAAATATGGGAAGATGCATATGCTAAGCTGTCGGATGAAGATAAGGCAAGGATTCTCCTTGTTTATATCACCCCGTCTGGGCATGGTTTGAAAGTTGTCTTTATGGCCGACGTTGCCGTCGGGAACCTTATTGACAATCAAAAGGACTTTTCTGCAAAGTTGGGTCTGAATCCCGATGAAGCCTGTAAAGACGCTTCAAGAGGTGCGTTTCTGACTACTCGCGAGGACATCATTTTAATTAACGAAGAAAAACTGTTTACGTATGAAAACGAAGAATTTGGTAAAAAGTACAATGACAGCTATCATGCTGGTAAGTCTCAGCCTACTCTTGACTTTGCTCCGAGTAGTGCTGCTGGTGGTAATCTATCCTCCGTACAAGGTGCTGGAGAAAACCAACAGTGTGTATCAGGAGGCGATGGAGGAAACGTGCGGAATGCTGAGTCTCTGATGTATAATGGTGTACCATACGCCAAGATTATCGAGGCTTGGTTGGACGGCGTGAATCTGGATAAGAATCGCCATAACACGCTGACGGAGTTGGCAAGCCACTTGCGGTATCTAATTGGTAAGAACCCGAAGAAGATTACTGAGGTGGTAATGTCTTTGACTTGGGTGCAAGACCTTGCAGCAGAGGGCGAGGACGTGGCCGGAACCGTCAGTTCTGTTATGGGCTGGCGCTATAACGAGAGGAAGCCTGATAAGCTTCGTGAGGCTCTTGAAAAAGTGGGTGCCTTGGAGCAGAAAACGTCTGTTTCTACTGGTGCTGCCGATGATATCTATGCGGCAATGCCGTTAGATAAGTGGGCAGAAGAGTTGCAGGAAATGGCTCAGTACTATCCTTGTATGAAGGAGCTATTTCTGAATGCTCACCCTCACAAGTTGCCTGCGATTCTTTTTTCTTCTGCAGCTTTGTTTGGGACGTTGATGACGAGGGCTTATTACCATTTCTGGTATGAGCCGGAGATTGTCAGAAGACTGAACTACTGCGTGTTCATCATCGGTGATCCGGGTGCCGGTAAGAATATTGTGGAGAAGTTCTACAAGAAGATTGCCGACCCGATGATTCAGGCCGATCAGTGTCTGATAGATGCGGTGAACCGCTACAAAGACGGCAGGACGGAACGAACTACTTCGACGAAAGCCCAGAAGGGCGAGGCGTTGAAACGCCCTGTGGTGGGCATCCGTGTTCACCCAGCCCGAACGGCTACGGGTGAGTTTATCCGCCACATGCAGGCTGCTGTAGAAAACATTCAGGGACACCCGATGAACCTGCACATGTTTTCGTTTGATGCTGAGTTGGATAACGTCACCAAGAACAACAAGGGCGGCGACTGGAAGGACCGCGAAATCCTCGAATTGAAAGCTTTTCATAATGAGGAGGACGGTCAGATGTATGCTAACCAAGAGAGCATCACAGGTATGTTTAATGTGTTCTGGAATTTTATCTACACCGGCACGCCGTATGCTTTGCACCGCAAGGTAAATCAGCGAAATTTCGGTACTGGCATGAGTACACGTCTTGCCGTGATTCCTTTGCCAGACAAGGGTATGGCACAGCGGCATCAGAAGGTTGATCCAAACTCCAATGAGGCACTCCGTACTTGGGCTTATCGGCTGGACAAGGTTGAGGGAGAAATCCCCATCGAACCCTTGAACGACGAGACCTACGACTGGCAGTCAAGCCACTTGGAGATTGCTGAGTTCAACGGCGATAAAGCGGATAGAACGTTGCTGAAGCGAATCCCGTACTACGGCATCGGCGTTTCTTTGCCCTTCATTCTGATGCGCCATTGGGACGAGTGGCAGGAGTATAAGACGCTGACGATGGATGACACCGACAAGCGGCTTTGCCGCCTGGCAATGGAAATCCAGTACAAGTGCCAGCAGTTCTTCTTTGGCGAGATGGCGTTCAACTACTTTGCCGACCAGAACAAGGAGTTCGTACAGCGTCGCCGCACAGGCCGCTACGAAGAATGTTTCCGCAAACTGCCCGATGAATTCAAAACCCAGCAGTTCATGGACGGTTTCGGTGTCTCTCAGTCTGCTGCCCAGCGTGCCATCGCAAGGCTCCAGCAGGATCAGTTGATTGAAAGGGTAAAGTACGGTGTCTATAGGAAGGTTCTGCAGGAACTGCCCTAAGACTTCTTAAGACTCGCTTCGCTCGAATAAGCGGCAGAGCCGAGTCCCCACTTACCCAGTTACCCACTTATGACAGGAATAAATTTGAAAGGTATGACACCACGAGGAATTCGTAATAGAGGCACAGACAGACCGCGCCTTTGTACAGTTTAAATCGTTAGAGTGGGGGTGGCGTGCTGCGTTCTACATGCTCACCCGCACGTACTATCACAAGTATCGATTGTACACCATTCGCACTATCATCCGTCGCTGGGCACCACCCAATGAGAACAACTCTAAGGCGTATGTGGAGAACGTCAGTCGCCTTACCGGTATCGACCCTGATGAGCCTCTGGGCATTCCTTCGGAACAGCCATCGCGCTGGATAGCCCTTGGCATCGCAATGGCCATCCAAGAAAACGGAACGGAGTCATTAGACTACTTCGCCATGCTGCGAGGGTGGGAGCTCTGTCGCCAAGACGCACAATCTGGTAAGTTATAAATCTCTCATCTTGAGAGATAATATAAATCGGCAAATAATTGTTAATCAATTACTTGCCGATTATTTTTTGTGATTCGGTTGGGGCTCGAACCCAAGACCTACTGCTTAGAAGGCAGTTGCTCTATCCAGCTGAGCTACCGAACCAGCCTTGGTTTTGATCTCTCTTTCAAGAAATCGGCTGCAAAGGTAGTCATTTTTTCTGAAACTGCCAAACTTTTCAGCGAAATCTTTGCAAAGAATTATTCTTTAGCTGGTTTCCAGTTGCCGTAAATAATTTCGCCGTATTGTGAGTCCTTGTTGATGTGAACACCGATATAGCATGCAAATCCGCCTACGTAGAAGTCCTGATAATGGTAGTTCAGACTATCCATCTCAACACTTTTGGCAGTGTCTTTTTCCAGCTCAATAGTCTTGGCTTTCTCCTCGAACGAACGATAAACCTTGTCAGGTATGCCTTTATAGAAGTATACTACAAGTGTATCGCGGAATACATTGCCTTTCAGGTATTCGCCAGGTTTATGTTCTTGAATACGGAATTCGGGAAACTCAAGTCCTGTGTCTCGAGTTACCTTGGCTGAATTGTCGTAAATGGCTCTTCGGTTTTCAGGATTGGCCATGTGATTTCGGGCTCCTTTCATTCCTAAAAATGAAGAAACTGTAATACCACTTAATATAACTATGATGCAGATTGCAATTACTGCATAACCCCAAAGTAAATACTTTTTTTTCATGATTCCTTGGCAAAAGTTGATTATATGGTTGCAAAATTAATAAAAAAATCTGTAGTTTGCAAATTTTTAGCGGTTTTTTTGTAACTTTGCAGCCGCTTATGCTATAATATATAATATAATAAGGTGTAAACTGGATGAATAAGACTCTGATATTTACAATCGGCGGACTGATACTGAGCGCAGTATGTTGTGCTCAGAAAAAGCAGATTGGCGAAGCAAAGACAATTTTGAAAAGTGGAAAAAATATTGAGCAGGCCGAGAAATTGATGACCGACTTGCTGAAAGATAAGGCAAATGAAGATAACACCCGTATATACGATATCTGGTTGCAAGCTGTGGAAAAACAGTATCTGGCTATTAACGAGAAGATGTATATTAAGCAGCAAGTAGATACTACAAAATTCTTTGATTTGGCCAAACGGATGTTTATGGTAGCTGAGCGACTCGACTCGATTGATGCTAAACCGAATAAGAATGGAAAAACTAACCCAGAATATCGTAAGGCCAATGCGGCAAAAATGTCTGGGTATCGTCCAAACATCTATTACGGTGGTGCTCATCATCTTAAGAAGGGTGACTTTAAAACGGCTTTCAGTTTTTTTGAGATGTATCTTGATTGCGACCGACAGCCGTTATTTTCTGACTACGATTTTATGTATAAGGATCCCAAGATGGGTGAGGTGGCCTACTGGGCAACATACTGTGGATATCGGCTGAATGATCCCGTGCTGGTTCTGCGTCATGCAGCAACAGCCCAGCGCGATGAACAGAAACTGGAGTATACACTGCAGTATATGGCTGAAGCTTGGGAGAAACTTGAAGACGACTCAATGTATACCGCCACACTCTGGCAGGGATTTAAGAAATATCCTGAGTCTAATTATTTCTTCCCAAGACTGATGGACAATTATACCCGTAGAGGAGATTATCTGATGGCCGATAGCGTGGCTAACGAGGCGCTTAAGACTGATACTCTGAATGAGTTGTATCTGTTTGCCAAATCGACAGTAATGCTTAATCTCAAGAAGTATGGAGAATGCCTTAAATTCAGCGACCAGTTGATAGAGTTGAATCCCAACTTGGCTGATGTCTATTATAATGGTGGTTTGGCATGCTTGAATATTGCCCAGCGTATGGACTCTCGTAAATACAAGAAACAGATTAATAAGATGTATGAGAAGGCCCGTCCTTATATGGAGAAATATCGCGAGATGGCTCCTGACGAAATAGACAAATGGGCACCTGCATTGTATCGGATCTATTTCAATCTTAACATGGGGAAACAGTTTGATGAAATAGACAAAATACTCAGGAAGTAAGGTTGACAAAGTTGAAATTGGAATAGGCGAAAAGTTAAGATTTTATAAATTGAAAAGGCTTTTTGCCTATTCTTCTTTATTTTTTCTTATCTTTGTAAAATCGAATTTATTAACAATCTAAAGAAATAAAACAGAAAGATTATGGTAGACAATGCTCAACTGATTGCTCAGTGCGAGGCACGGGCTAAAGAATGGCTCTCTCCAGCCTTTGATGAGGAGACACGTAAGGAAGTTCAGGCTATGCTTGACAACGCTGACAAGACAGCACTGATTGATGCTTTCTATCAGAATTTGGAGTTTGGTACAGGAGGTCTGCGCGGTATTATGGGCGCAGGTACCAACCGTATGAACAAGTACATCGTTGGTATGGCTACACAGGGTTTTGCCAACTATATTCTGAAGGCTTTCCCTGGTAAGCAGAGTTCAGTGGTAGTAGGTCACGATTGCCGTAACAATGGTCGTATGTTTGCTGAGACTGTTGCTGATATTTTCTCGGCTAATGGCATCAAGGTTTATCTCTTTGAAAGTCTTCGTCCTACACCTGAGATTTCGTTCGCTATCCGTCAGCTGGGCTGTCAGGCTGGTGTCAATGTTACAGCATCTCACAACCCACGCGAGTACAATGGCTACAAGGCATATTGGGATGATGGTGCTCAGGTACTTGCACCACACGATAAGGGTATCATCGACGAGGTGAACAAGGTAAAGATTGAGGATGTAAAGTTCGAGGGTAACAAGGAACTCATCGATATCATTGGTGGCGAGATGGATTGGGATTACCTGCAGGCTGTTAAGGAGGCAATGGTAGATCAGGATGTTATCCTGCGTCAGAAGGATCTTAACATCGTATATAGCCCAATGCACGGAACAGGTCGTGTAATTATTCCTGAGGCTCTGCGCTCATGGGGATTCCAGAATATCCATGTAGTTCCTGAGCAGATGGTTATCGATGGAAACTTCCCAACGGTAGTTAGTCCTAACCCTGAGAATGCCGAGGCTATGACACTGGGTATGAAGCTTGGTACACGCCTGAATGCTGACCTGGTAATCGCTTCTGACCCTGATGCCGACCGCTTGGCTATCGTATGCCGCAACCCGAAGGGCGAATGGGAAATCCTGAATGGAAACCAGACTTGCATGATGTTCTCATGGTATATCATTGCCAACAAGAAGAAGCTTGGACAGCTCAAGGGCAACGAGTTCCTGGTTAAGACTATCGTAACTACCGAGGAGATTGCTGAGATCGCCAAGAAGAATGGCGTAGAGCTACGCGACTGCTATACTGGCTTCAAGTGGATTGCTAATGAGATTCGTATCTCTGAGGGCGTGAAAAAGTACATCGGTGGTGGTGAGGAAAGCTTCGGATTCCTGCCATTTGATAAGGTTCGCGATAAGGATTCTCCAGCATCAATCTGCTTGATCTGTGAGATTGCAGCATGGGCTAAGGACAACGGCATGACCCTCTATGACCTGCTGATGAACATCTACGCTGAGTACGGCTTCTCGAAGGAGAGTACTATCAACGTGGTGAAGCCAGGTAAGACTGGCGCTGATGAGATCAAGCAGATGATGGTTGACTTCCGTGCTAATCCTCCGAAGGAGTTGGGTGGTGAGCCTATCGTACTGTGGAAGGACTATCAGACCCTCGAAGGCAAGAAGGCTGACGGCAGTGTAGAGAAACTGAACATGCCGACAACAGCTAATGTGCTGCAGTGGTTCTGTGCAGATGGCACTAAGATCTCTGTTCGTCCTTCAGGTACCGAGCCGAAGATCAAGTTCTACTGCGAGATTAAGGATGCCGACTTCAAGGGTGCTGCCGACTATGAGGCTAGCCTGAAGAAAGCTGAGGAGCGCATCGAGGCTATCAAGAAGAGCTTGAATCTCTAAGATTATAAGCAAAAATAAAACCCCGCCAAGCTGTTAAACTTGGTGGGGTTTCTTATTTGTTGTGTGTTTAGTAGAATATTGTTGTAAGCAGATAAGCTACTATCGTTGAGGTAATTACGCTGATGAGTCCAGGCATCATAAATGAGTGGTTCAACAGGTATTTACCAATCACTGTGGTACCAGAACGGTCGAAGTTAACCGTGGCGATATCCGAAGGATAGTTAGGGATAAAGAAATAACCGTAGACGGCTGGCAGTACACCAAGCAGCACTGGTCCGTCGATGCCCAGCTTATAAGCCAATGGCAACATAGCTACAACAACAGCGCCCTGAGAGTTGATAAGCACAGAAACCAGGAAGAATACGATGGCAATACTCCAAGGATACTCCTTAACGATGTCGGCTAGCATAGACTGCATCTCGTTCATGTAGTTTGAGAAATAAGTATCGGCCAACCATGCAATACCATAGATAGCTACCACAGCCACCATACCTGACTGCCAAACAGGGCCTGCAACAGCTTTCTTAGGCTGAGCCTTACAGAAGATAATCATCAGTGCAGCAGCTGAAATCATTACTATCTGGATGACGAGGTTCATCTTCAGGCCTACCATGCTCTTCTCAGTAAATCCTTCGACAACAACTCCTGCCTTAGCCAGAGCTGCAGCCGAGATGGTTCCGCCTCCGGCAACGGCCAAATCGCCTGCTCCCTTAACAGCCTTGATGGTAGAGTAGGAAGGCAACAAGTCGGGTAGGGCAGCAAACATTACGATTACGGCAAGTGCACCCAAGAAGATAAATACGGCATTCTTTGCCGACTGTGGAATCTTCTTGTCGAGAGTAGTGGCGTTAGAACCATAGATGTATTCGCGCTGAACGGGGTCGGCAATCTTCTTCTGGAACTCAGGATCCTTGTCGAGGTCGAGACCACGATGATATGAAGCTGCTGCAGCAGCCATCAGTCCGCATACACATGCTGGGATGCTCACCATGAGCACTCGTGGAATAGTGATGTCGAAGTGGTTTGCATTAGAAATAGTAACAAAAGCCACAACGGCAGCTGCGATAGGCGAACATGTGATACCAACCTGCGATGCAATCGAAGCTACACCACATGGGCGCTCAGGACGAATACCTTTCTTCAGCGCAATATCGCAGATGATAGGCATCAGCGTGTAAACTACATGACCCGTTCCTACAAGCACAGTCAAGAAGAATGTACACAGCGGTGCAAAGAATGTAATGTGATCTGGATGTTTACGCAGCATTTTTTCGGCTATCTGTATCAACCAGTCCATACCGCCAGATGCTTGCATAATACCAGCACACGTTACGGCTGCTATTATAATGTAAATAACGTCGGTTGGCGGTGTGCCAGGTTTTAAACCGAATCCAAATACCAGTATCGCCAGACCGATACCCGAAATTGCTCCTAAGGCCAAACTGCCATAACGAGAGCCTACCCACAGCGCACCAAGTACGATGCAGAGCTGCAAAATCATTGTAAATGTAATCATAGGCAACCTTTTAAATTGTTTTAAGTTGTTTTATTGGATTTCTGCTTGCAAAAATAAACAATAATTCTGAAATATCATACTTTTTTAGCAGAAATATTAAAAATATTTATTTCCTTTTGTCAAATAGAATATTTTTACTACCTTTGCACGCTAAATAATGATAAGATAGAAAATACAATTAAATATGGCTAAGAAGTTTGCTGAACACAACGGCTTGAATCTGACCCAGGTTAATAATGACATCCTGGAAATGTGGCGGGAAAAGAATGTCTTCTGGCGCTCGGTAGATGAGCGCGAAGGTTGCCCGCAGTTTGTATTCTTTGAAGGACCTCCCTCGGCTAATGGTCATCCTGGTATCCACCATGTGCTGGCTCGTACTATCAAGGATACCTTTAATCGTTATAAGACGATGAAGGGCTATCAGGTAAAGCGTAAGGCAGGTTGGGATACTCACGGACTGCCCGTAGAGCTTGGTGTAGAGAAGGAACTTGGCATTACCAAGGCTGATATCGACAACAAGGCATCAGAAAAGTATATCTCTACTGAGGATTACAATAAGAAGTGTCGTGAGAATGTAATGATGTTCACTCAGGAGTGGCGCGATCTTACTGAGAAGATGGGCTACTTCGTAGATCTCGACAATCCTTATATCACTTACGACAACAAGTATATCGAGACTCTTTGGTGGTTGCTGCAGCAGTTCTACAACAAGGGCCTGCTTTATAAGGGCTACACCATCCAGCCATATTCGCCAGGCGCTGGTACAGGTCTTAGCTCGCACGAGCTGAATCAGCCTGGTTGCTATCGCGATGTTAAGGATACTACCGTTACAGCTCTGTTTAAGGCGCTCGATCCTAAGGAAGAGTGGACTAAGTGGGGTACTCCATACTTTGTAGCTTGGACCACCACACCTTGGACATTGCCCTCAAACACAGCACTTTGCGTAGGTCCTAAGATCGACTATGTGGCTGTCGAGACATATAACGCCTATAATGGCGAGAAGATTACTATTATTCTGGCCGAGAGCCGTCTGAATGCTTATCTCGCTCCCGAGGGTAATATCACTGATGACGAGGAAATGCCTGAGTACAACAAGGGCGAAAAGTTTGTTCCTTATCGTATAGTTGGACGTTATACTGGCGAGCAGCTTGTTGGTATGAAGTATCAGCAGTTGATGCCTTGGGTTAAGCCATCGGCTAAACTCGATCAGAATGCAGCCGACTATGTTAAGGAGTATGCCGCAGCTCATCCTGAGAAGGTGTTCGAGGGCGAGAACGGTAAGGATAAGTTTGTTGAGATGGAGAGCGAGGCTTTCCGTGTAATCCCTGGTGACTATGTAACCACCGAGGATGGTGCTGGTATCGTTCATATCGCTCCAACATTCGGTGCTGATGACGCCAAGGTGGCTAAGGATGCTCACATCCCAAGCCTGTTCCTTATAAATAAGAAAGGTGAAACTCGTCCTATGGTTGACCTTCAGGGTAAGTACTACGTTATGGACGAGCTTGATGATAACTTCGTTAAGAACTGCGTAAATGTAGATGGTTACAGCCATCATGCAGGCGACTATGTTAAGAATGCCTACGCACCAGAGTTTAACAAGGATGGTAAGTACGACGAGCAGGCTGCTGCAAAGGCTGAAGACCTGAACATCGTGATCTGTATGGAGATGAAGCAAGAGGGTACAGCACTCAAGATCGAGAAGCACGTACACAATTATCCTCACTGCTGGCGTACAGATAAGCCCGTGCTCTACTATCCGCTCGACAGTTGGTTTATCCGCTCTACTGCTAAGAAGGACCGTATGTTCGAACTCAATAAGACTATCAATTGGCAGCCTGAGTCTACAGGTACAGGCCGTTTTGGCAACTGGCTGGAGAACCTGAACGACTGGAACCTGTCGCGTTCACGCTTCTGGGGAACTCCGCTTCCTATCTGGCGTGATGAGGATGGTAAGGAAATCTGTATTGGCTCCGTAGAGGAACTCTACAATGAGATTGAGAAGGCTGTTAAGGCAGGATTTATGCAGTCCAACCCGCTGAAGGACAATGGTTTTGTGCCTGGCGACATGAGCAAGGAGAACTATGATAAAATCGACCTGCACCGTCCATACGTTGACAATATCTTACTCGTTTCAGAGAGCGGCAAGCCAATGAAGCGCGAGACTGACCTTATCGACGTTTGGTTCGATTCTGGTTCGATGCCATACGCACAGATCCACTATCCTTTCGAGAATAAAGATCTTATCGATAAGGGTATTGCATTCCCTTGCGACTTTATCAATGAGGGTGTAGACCAGACCCGTGGTTGGTTCTTCACTCTGCATGCTATTGCAACAATGATCTTCGACTCAGTAGCCTTCAAGAATGTGATTTCTTCAGGACTGGTGCTTGATGCTAAGGGTAACAAGATGTCGAAGCACGTGGGTAACGTGGTTAACCCATTCGATATGATAGGAAAGTACGGTAGCGATGCTGTACGTCTGTATATGATGACCAACTCAGAGCCTTGGGATAATCTGAAGTTTGATCCAGAGGGTGTTGACGAGGTTCGCCGTAAGTTCTTCGGTACACTTTACAATACCTACAGCTTCTTTGCTCTGTATGCTAATGTAGATGGTTTCGACCCCACTGCTGCACAGGTTGCATTCGATAAGCGTCCTGAGATTGACCGCTGGATACTGTCATGTCTTAATACTCTGATCGAAGGTGTTGAGAAGGAACTTGACGGTTATGATCCAACTCGTGCAGGCCGACTGATAGATGCATTTGTAAACGACGACCTTAGTAACTGGTATGTACGCCTGAACCGCAAACGTTTCTGGGGTAAGGAGATGAGCGAGGATAAACTCTCTGCTTATCAGACACTTTATACATGCTTAATGACCGTAGCTAAGTTGCTGGCTCCATTTGCTCCTTTCTATGCCGATCAGTTGTATAAGGATCTGGGTGGTGAGCTCGACTCAGTACATCTTGACAAGTTCCCCGCTACCGACGAGGCACAGATAGATAAGGATCTTGAGGCCCGTATGGAGATGGCACAGAAGATTACCTCGATGGTTCTCGCTCTCCGCCGCAAGGTTAACATCAAGGTTCGTCAGCCACTACAGGCTATTATGATTCCTGCTGTTGACGACACACAGAAGAAGCATATCGAGGCTGTTAAGGACCTGATTATGAACGAGGTAAATGTTAAGGAACTACGTTTTGTTGAAGGTTCAGGTGTGCTTGTCAAGAAGGTTAAGTGCAACTTCCGCACTATGGGTAAGAAGTTCGGCAAACTCATGAAGAGTGTAGCTGCCGCAATGGATGCACTTAGTCAGGAGCAGATAGCCGAACTCGAGAAGCAGGGTACCATCGGTATCAATGTTGATGGTCAGGATATCACTGTCGAGGCAGCTGATGTTGAGATTATCAGCGAGGATATCCCAGGATGGCTGGTAGCTAATGAGGGTAATCTTACCGTAGCTCTCGAGGTAGAACTGACAGACGAATTGAAGAACGAGGGTATGGCCCGCGAGCTTATCAACCGCATTCAGAACATACGTAAGGAGAGTGGATTCGAAATTACTGATCGTATCAATGTAACTATCTCTCCAAACGATGATGTGAAGAAGGCTGTAGATAGCTTTGCTGACTACATCAAGACTCAGGTTCTGGCCGACAATATTACTCTGCAACCTAATGAGGGTCAGGAAGTTGAGTTTGATGACTTCAAGTTAAATATCGAAGTGACAAAGAATTAAATAATCAATAACTAAATCAATTTAAGTATTATGACAGAGAAGACTCGTTATACAGACGAAGAGCTCGAAGAGTTCCGTCAGATTATCAATGAGAAGATGGCCCTGGCCAAGCGCGATTACGAGCAGATGATGCGAGTGCTTACCAATGAGGATAGCAACGATGTTGATGACACATCACCCACCTATAAGGCATTAGAGGAGGGTAGTGCAACCCAGTCAAAGGAAGAGCTTATCTCTATGGCAGCCCGTCAGCAGAAGTTTATTCAGGGCTTAAAGGCTGCTCTGGTTCGTATCGAGAACAAGACCTATGGCATCGACCGTATCACGGGTAAGCTTATCCCTAAGGAACGTCTGCGTGCCGTTCCTCATGCAACCCTGAGTGTAGAGTCTAAGCTGAACCAGAAAAAGTGACGGCAAAACCTCTTATCACAAAAGGCAGATTGGCGGCTTTAATTACAGTCGCCATTCTGCTTGTTGACCAGATTATCAAGATTTGGGTCAAGACGTCTATGCCTCTCCATGATAGCATTCATGTCACCGACTGGTTTTACATCACCTTTATCGAGAACATGGGTATGGCCTTTGGCATGCAGTTGGGCAGCAAAATTATTCTTTCGCTGTTCCGTATTGCAGCCATCAGTTTCCTGAGCTATTACATTTGGAAACAGGTCAAGCAGAATGCTCGCACAGGCTATATCGTATGCCTATCGATGGTACTGGCTGGAGCTGCCGGAAACTTGATTGACTGTATGTTCTATGGACTGATATTTAACGAGTCGTCACCCCACTATCTATCATATTTCGTGCCGTTTGGTACGGGCTATGCACCATTCCTTATGGGCAAGGTTGTAGATATGTTCTACTTCCCGCTGATTGAAACCGAGTGGCCCACATGGATGCCGATGGTTGGTGGCAATCATTTTGTATTCTTTAGTCCGGTGTTCAACTTTGCCGATGCCAGCATCAGTGTAAGCGTAGTTTTGCTGCTGCTGTTTTATCGAGATGAAATAAGTAAAATATCTGTTAAGAAAGAAGAGGAAAAGAGCGTTGAAGATTAAGGTTACACATATTATATATATAGTGGTTGCAGTTGTGATGCTTACCAGCTGCAAACCCACGGTACCGTCGGAGTATATCCAACCCGACGATATGGAGGACCTTATCTATGACTATCACATAGCTCAGGGTATAGCATCGCAAGATTTCAACAATGCAGAGTACCAGAAGCGTCTTACTTTCGAACTTGTGCTCAAGGAACATGGTTATACTCAGGCCGAGTTTGATTCCAGTTTAGTATATTACTATACTCGAGCCGACCGATTCCAGGAGATATACAAGAGTGTGGAGGAGCGGTTGAACAAGGAAGCTGAGAAATATGGCGGTGCAATCAACACTGTACAGACATTTGCCTCAGCCTCGCTTAATGGCGATACAGCTGATGTCTGGACAGGCAAGCGTGCATTGATGCTGCTCAACGATCGTCCGTATCATCTATATCAGTTCAGTCAAAAGGCTGATACCACATTCCATGCAGGCGACAGCTTTATGATGAGCCTCACCACTAATTGGCTGATGCAGAATGGCAACCGTCAGGCTGTGGCATATCTTGCTATAACCTATGCTAACGACAGTACCACCAAACAGTATAACACCATCTCGGGCAGCGGTATTACCACCCTGCGTATTCCTTACTGCAAAGAGAAAGTCAAGGAGATTAAAGGCTTTGTGATGTGCGGTATGCGTCCGGCTAAGGATGATGTTAACAATCTGTGTATGCTGTTCATCAACAATGTTCAGCTGTATAGATTCCGCAATAAGGTGATTGAGCAGCCTAAAGCTGCTGATACCTCACAGATAGATAGTAGTGCTGTACGTCCGCTAAATTCTGATTCGGCTCGGCATGATACTTTGCACAAACCTGCACATCGCATCGGCAATCGTCCTATGACAGTGGGAGACATGCAGAAGATGCGCAATTTGCAGGAAGCACCTAAAAACAAGAATTTAAAACCAATATCTAAGTAATAATTATGAATCTGAAATTCCGTTTAGCATTGATGAACTTCCTGGAGTTTGCTGTCTGGGGAGCTTATCTTACTTGTATGGGAAACTACCTTGGGGTAGCCGGACTTGGCGACAAGATTTCTTGGTTCTATGCTATTCAGGGTATCGTAAGTATTTTTATGCCTACACTTATGGGTATAGTGGCTGATAAGTATATTCAGCCACAGCGATTGTTGGGCCTTTGTCACCTGTTGGCAGGCGGTTTTATGCTGGGATGCTGGTGGCTGGGTTATCAGGCCGGATTCGGTAATGAGCTAGCAGATAAGTCGCTCTTTATTACCCTCTACACACTCAGTGTTGCATTCTTTATGCCAACTATTGCGCTGTCCAATACAACTGCTTTTACTATATTAAAGAACAACGGGCTCGACACCGTAAAGGACTTTCCGCCCATCCGTGTGCTTGGTACCGTGGGATTTATTATCACCATGTGGTTTGTTAACTGTGCTGTATGGGAAGATGGGGCATTCACTATGACTCTGGCCGACAATGCTCATAAATTCCAGTACACCTACATGCAGTTCTTTGTGTCGGGTATCCTCAGCGTGGTCCTGTGTTTCTACTGCTTTACCTTGCCTCAGTGTGTAGTGGTAAAGAAGGAGAAGGTTTCGCTTGTAGAGAGTCTTGGTCTGAATGCTTTCAAGCTGTTCAAGAGCAAGCAGATGGCCCTGTTCTTTATCTTCTCAGCCCTGCTTGGCATGTGTCTGCAGGTAACCAACGGCTATGCTGGTCCGTTTATCACCAGCTTCAAGGGTAGTGCGGATGCTGCTGTTGCCACATCGTTTGCGGCCAACAACGCTACACTGCTCACCAGTATCTCGCAGATCAGCGAGGCGCTTTGCATTCTCATGATACCATTCTTCCTGAAGCGTTATGGTATCAAGACAGTGATGCTTATGTCGATGTTTGCATGGGTGTTCCGCTTTGGATTCTTCGGCGTGGGCAATCCAGCTATGCCTGGTGTCATCATGTTTATCCTCTCTTGTATTGTGTATGGTGTCGCTTTCGACTTCTTCAATGTCTCGGGCGGTATCTTTGTCGATCAGGAGTGTGAGCCTAGTATCAAGGCATCGGCTCAAGGACTGTTTATGATGATGACCAATGGTATCGGAGCCACCTTTGGCACACTGGCCGCTGGCGAGATTGTTAATCATTATTGTTATTGGGAGAACGGATTCCTGCTGGGCGAGTGGACCACTTGCTGGTTTATCTTCGCTGCTTTCGCATTAGTTGTAGGTTTGTCGTTTGCCCTTGTGTTCCATCCCGAAAAGAAGAAATAATCATTATTAAGATATGAAGGAATCAAGATATTTTTTTGTACCTGATGCCGAAAATCAGACCGAGTTGCCTACCGATGAAGCTATGCACGCCATGCGTGTGCTGCGCCTGAAGAGCGGCGACGAACTGTACCTGATGGATGGCGAGGGTAATTACTACCGCGCACAGGTAACTGTGGCTGCTACTCATCATTGCTATTACAAGATACTGGAGAAACTGCCGCAGGAGCGTCAGTGGAAGGGTCATTTGCACCTAGGTATAGCACCAACTAAGATGATGGACCGCATGGAGTGGATGATGGAGAAGGCTACCGAGATAGGTGTAGACGAGGTGTCATTCCTTAACTGTAAGTTCTCCGAGCGCCGCCTGGTCAAGCTGGTGCGTCTCGACAAGATTATCACTGCTGCTGTAAAGCAGAGTCATAAGGCTTGGAAACCACAGGTAAACGAGATGGTGCACTTCAACCACTTCTTGGAGCAGCCCTTACAGGGTCGTAAGTATATTGCTCACTGCTATGAGGAGATACCTCGCACAGAACTGTTCGACGAGTTGCGTAAGCCGTCAGACACAGCCGATGCTACTGTATTGGTTGGTCCCGAAGGCGACTTCTCTATCGACGAGGTTAAGGCTGCAGTCGAGGCTGGTTGGGTATCAGTAAGCCTTGGCGAGAGTCGTTTGCGTACTGAGACAGCCGGACTGTCTGCTGTGATGATGATGCAGTTGGCACAGAAGTAAGAGAAACAGTAAACAAAAGATAACGATAACCATTTAAACTATAAGATATGACTGACGAGAAGATTATGGCTACCATCAAGCCCGACGGTGAATACTGGCAGCCCGAAATCGAGACCATGCCAAGAGAGCAACTGCAGCAGTTGCAAGTTAAGAAACTGAAGGATACTATCAACGTCTGCCTTAAGTCGCCCTTCTATCAGAAGCGTTTGGGCGATCTGGGCATCACTGCTGATTCTATCAACTGCCTAGACGATCTGCGAAAGATCCCGTTTACCACTAAGCAGGACCTTCGCGACAACTATCCTTACGGACTTGTTAGCGGAAATCTTGACGACGCCGTACGTATTCACTCTACCAGTGGTACCACAGGTAATCCCTGTGTAGTAGTATATTCAGAGCACGACATCTGCTCATGGGCAAACATGATTGCCCGCAACCTGTATATGGTGGGTTGCCGCAAGAGTGATGTGTTCCAGAACTCGAGTGGTTATGGAATGTTTACAGGCGGTTTGGGATTCCAGTATGGTGCTGAGTGGCTGGGTGCTATGACCGTACCAGCAGCAGCTGGTAACTCTAAGCGTCAGATTAAGTTTGTTAAGGACTTTGGCACCACATGCCTCCATGCTATCCCGTCTTACGCCATCCGTTTGGCCGAGGTATTTAAGGAGGAGGGCGTTGATCCTACTACCACTAAGTTGCGCACACTCTGCATCGGAGCCGAACCTCACACCGAGGAGCAGCGCCGCCGCATAGAGCGCATGCTGGGCGTAAAGGCTTATAACTCGTTTGGTATGACAGAGATGAACGGTCCTGGTGTAGCCTTCGAGTGTAAGTATCAGGAAGGTATGCACCTGTGGGAAGACAACTATATCGTAGAGATAGTAGATCCCGACACACTGGAGCCTGTGCCCGATGGCGAGATGGGCGAGATGGTACTTACCACACTCGACCGCAACATGATGCCAATACTTCGTTATCGCACTCGCGACCTTACCCGCATCATTGCCGAGCCATGTAAGTGTGGTCGCACCCATCGTCGTATTGACCGCATCAAGGGCCGTACCGACGATATGTTCATCATCAAGGGTGTAAACGTATTCCCGATGCAGGTAGAGAAGATACTGGTACAGTATCCTGGTTTGGGCAGCAATTATCTTATCACACTCGAGACCATCGACGATAATGACGTAATGACAGTCGAGGTTGAACTTGACGGGCTGGAGACTGACATCTATCCTGAGATGCAGAAGATGATGAAGGATATCCAGCGCGCGCTTAAGGATGAGATACTACTCACACCTCAGGTTAAGTTGGTTAAGAAGGGCTCGCTGCCACAGAGCGAAGGCAAAGCCGTTCGAGTAAAAGACTTAAGACCCTCTAGAGGATGAAGAAACTGATAATGGTCGTATTGATGGCCGTAACATTTAGTCAGGCATCGGCTGATGGCGTCAAGATTCGCGACGTGTTCAGGCAGATGCCTGACTCACTTATGCCTTATCTTTCACTCAACAATCGATTGGACTGTATTGACTTCCTCGATTCGGGCATGAAGGCAGAGGTACGTAATTCGCTTGGCGGTACCAGCGAGATGACGTCGATGGCCGATGATAGTCTGAGTATCCGAATGAGCGATGGTCTGCGTGTAGACATTCTGCTGATGGACAGCACCGTGGTGATGATTGAGACTTTTCTGGTCGATTCCATCTACGGCGAGAGTAGGGTACACTACTTTACCTCCCAGTGGAAACCTCTGCAGCAGCCAAGCCTTAGCGAGGTACAAGAGCAAAGAATTCGTCATCTAAAAATGCAAAATATAGTAAAGCGAGACGATGATTTGCTGAACAAACGTTAAATAACTGCGATTTCCTTCTTCTAGTTGACCAATTATTGCAGAAATATTTTAACTTTGCAGCGTGTTTTTCATGGTATTAGATTATTAAGGTTAATTAGAAGATCGTTTATCGTGAGGTAAGTGATATTTCGGTCTCCATAAAGTAATGTTTAAATTGTTTTTTAAGAACATTAGTTTATGGTTAAAAAAAGAGGAACCTGAGAAGGTTCCTCTTTTAATATTTGTATATGGTTGGCTCAGTAGCTGCGAGCGATAATCACGCGGCACTTGGCAGGTTTGCCTGTCACCATATCTACACCTGGAGTCTGCTTTACGCCGAATGGCACGCAGCGGATAGTGGCTTGTGTCTCCTCTTTGATCTTAGCCTCGGTCTCGGCTGTACCGTCCCAGTGGCACAGGAAGAATCCACCGTCCTTAACCTTCTCCTTAAACTCCTCGTAATTCTCGCATTCGTAGATGTGAGCATCACGGTAGTCCTTAGCCTTCTTGAAGATATTCTGCTGGATTTCCTCAAGCAATTGCTCTACGTATTCTGTGATACCCTCGATGGGGCGAGTCTCCTTCTCCAGAGTATCGCGGCGCATCACCTCGATAGTACCATTTTCCAAGTCGCGGGCACCCAGTACCAGTCGTACGGGCACACCCTTTAGCTCGTAGTCGGCAAACTTAAATCCTGGGCGCTTGTTGTCGGCATCATCAAACTTAACGCTGATACCCTTCTGGCGCAGAGCCTCGATGATAGGAGTAACCGCATTGTTTACCTGTTCCAGCTGCTCGGGCTTGTTGGCGATAGGAATGATTACCACCTGGATGGGAGCCAGACGTGGAGGTAGAACCAGTCCATTGTCATCGCTGTGGGTCATGATGAGCGCACCGATCAGTCGGGTAGAAACACCCCACGATGTGGCCCATACATACTCAGGCTTGTTCTCCTTATTAAGATATGTAACTTCGAATGCCTTGGCAAAGTTCTGACCAAGGAAATGGCTGGTACCGCTCTGTAGCGCCTTGCCGTCCTGCATCATGGCCTCTATGGTGTAAGTGTCGAGAGCACCTGCAAATCGCTCGGTCTCACTCTTCACGCCCTGTACCACTGGCACAGCCATCCACTCTTCGGCAAACTTGGCATATACCTTCAGCATCTTCTGTGCTTCCTCTTCGGCCTCCTCGCGTGTGGCATGGGCGGTGTGTCCCTCTTGCCACAAGAACTCTGATGTACGAAGGAATGGGCGTGTACGCATTTCCCAGCGCATTACGTTACACCACTGGTTACACATCAGTGGCAGGTCGCGCCACGACTGAATCCAATTCTTATATGTATTCCAGATGATAGTCTCGGATGTAGGGCGAACGATAAGTTCCTCTTCTAGTTTTGCAGCTGGGTCAACCTCTACACCACTTTTATCCTCCTTGGCGCGTAGGCGGTAGTGGGTTACTACGGCACACTCCTTGGCAAATCCTTCTACGTGTTCAGCCTCCTTAGATAGGAACGATTTTGGGATGAGCAGTGGGAAATATGCGTTCTGTGCTCCTGTTTCCTTAAACATCTTGTCAAGCTGCTGCTGCATCTTCTCCCAGATGGCATAGCCATAGGGCTTAATTACCATACATCCGCGTACGGCGCTCTGCTCAGCCAGATCAGCCTTGACTACCAGGTCATTAAACCATTGGCTGTAGTTGTCAGCCCTCTTTGTTAGTTCTTTTAATTCTTTTGCCATATTTATTTCCTCTATGTTTTCAATTTTGTGTGCAAAATTACTAAAATCTGCGCAAAACACCAAATAATACTTGAGTTTTTTTAAAAGAAATAAGACCTGCAATCCTGTATATACCTTATATCTCTTTTTCAAAGCTCTTATACACGATGAAGCGCCTAGAGCTGTGAGTATCGTCGAGGCTATTGATACGATGAGCTGAATCATGAATATTGCCGTATTCTTTTTAGTCATAGTCGTAGTTTAATTTTTGTGTTGTTACTTGTTTCATTTTGACGATGCAAAGGTATGACATTTTTTCGAGTCATACAAATTTACTGTCCAAAAAAAGCCGCATTTTACTACCACTATTTTACGCCCACGCTTGAGAGAAATTTCTGTCACACGTAGAAAATACTTTTTCCACGAGCACGCGCATTTCTTTCTATTTTAATAGCAGGGTATTTTTGTATAAAGTCTTTACTGTAATGGAGCTTTATGTGGATTCAGGATTCAGATTCAGTTTTAAAAATGAACACCCTCTCTTACAATCTGTTTTGAAATTTAATATTATATTTCACTAGTGTCCACGAAAATCCTTTAACAATTCTCCGAAACGCCAATAAATAGAGGGATTCTGAGCATTTTGAGTTACGTATACATTTATTTTGAGGTTCAAAATCGAACCTGACAAAATGTAAGCATCTAAACCATACGGTAAAGAATAGGAACTGTTTCCGATGCCAAAAGTACTCTTTATCGCACACATATACTATCAATCTGATAGTTCGGAAAGTGTTAATTTCTTTTAGTGGACACTAGTGATTATATTTATTAAATATATATAATATTATTGCTGTCCGATAAAAAGGTTCTTCTGCAATTTAGTTGAAGAGTACATGTTCCATTATGAGTTTCCTCTTTAGCAGTTCGATACCAGCTCTTCCATACATTACTCTCTTGACAGCCTTCAGTTTGTTGACGTACCCCTCGGTTATACCGTTGGTGACGTTTAGCCTGATGGTATTCCTGACCGCCTTGAAATCTTTCATGATGCCGGTGATAAAAGTCTTCAGTGTTGACAACTCGGTTTTCCAGTACCGTTTCATCCATCTGATCAGTTCGACGGTTTCTGTACCTGTGATTACCTGATAGAATTCCCGTATGGCTTCATACATCTCCCTAAACCATCCCAAAGTGTTCAGCGTATCCATAGTGGACAGTTCATCTGTGGTCATGCCCTTATTCCTTATTGACTTATCAATCAGTGCCATCAACCTCTTGACGGGCACCAGTGCAGATCTTTCGTCTGCGGGCTTGTCCTTCTTGTCAGGCTTCCATCCTTTGGGTCTGAAGCCACGATGGCCGTCAGAAAGATACTTGTAGTGGTCATAGAAAGGAGAAAGGCTACCGCTGAAGCCCTTGGCTTTTATCTCTTCAAATATGGAACTCAGCGCCCTTCCCTTTGCGCTTTCCCGTTCCACGTATCTGTCGTACAGATAGTACTCGTTGCGCAGCTTGCTGTTCCTTGGAGGTAACTGATCCATCTCGCAATATTTCCTGGCGGTCTCTCTGGCTATTCCCAACTTCTTGGATATTGTGGTAGGCTTTAGTCCCTTCGCCTGTAGTTCCTTTACCTCCCTGAACATGATGTCGCGAGAATCTGTCTTCTGTTTTTCTGGTGGCTTGGCCGATTCCTGGCTGCATGATTCATGCACTTCTTCTGACAACTCTTCTTTCCGTACCACCTGCCTGTAGTCATCGTAGTTCTCGGCTATAAGTTTGGAGAAGCGGTCATAGGCATTCTTTACCAGATGAAACTTGTCAGCCACTTCATCAATGAGCTTATTCAAAGCAGCAATGGCAGAACTATAGTCCGTAGACCGGTCCCGGCTGACAAGGCACACCTGTTCGTGCTCCTCCATCCAGCTGCGGAAGCTGTCTGTCTCCCTGTCGCCAAGCAGGTCTATTGGCCAGCCATTCTCAAGGTCTATGATGATGCTTCCGTAGGTTACGCCCTTGCGCCATGCCCAGTCATCAACACCAACCTCCTTTACTTCCTCATATGAAGAAGGGCGCATCCTGTGGACGTCACGCAGGACAGTTGAGGGGCTTATGTGTATGCCCATGTGCTCAAGCAGCCTGCTTGCAGAACCTGAGGATACGGATATGCCGTGACGTGCGACAGTCCTCTCACATCTGCATGTTCGCCTACGATAGCGGAACACCTCATCGCCAGGCTGCTCCGCAATGGTCTTCCTACGGCAGTCCTCGTTGTCGCAGAAGAACTTGCGTACCTCCAAATACAATATGACACGCCTGCCAAGGATTGACAAGTCTTGGATTGTCCTCACATATCGGCTGTGTACCCGACGGCTAATCCGTCCGCAATAGGGGCACCTGCCGTATTCAAGAGATGATGAGCCATACAGATGAAAGATCCCATCATCATGGTCTGCGAACAGAATGTTTATCTCTGAAGATTGGTATATCTGTGAAATTCCTTCGCTGCAAGGAGATATTGTTGCCAGATCTATGCTTGATTCTGACTTTTTTGTTGTAACTTTGTCGCCATTAGGATACTTTGACATTGCTTTCGCGCTTTATGTTTGGCGATATAAAGGTACGAAAAATTTGTCAAATATCCTAATATTTATAGTTATATCTTATTGATTACCAGTTAATTAAGTTTAATTTGACAAAATCCATATTTTTACAATTTGCTATATGAATATCATTGTGAAAGTGCAATAAAAATGGGGGCTTGCGGATGTAATGGAACATGTATTCTTCAACTAAATTGCAGAAGAACCGAGAAAAATCGGAATTGATTATTATTCGTTTGAAACCGCCTCTAAATAGGCAGATTTATTTCTCATCTCAAAAAGTAACCCCTCCTATGTGGGAAAAAACTCCAATTGTTGGATATTCTGACTTGCTAACCATCTCGCTCGCTGTTGTTCCAGCAGGTTCCAGTCGAGTTTCGGACAGTTGAGCAGCGTAATGAGGTCGATGTACGCGCCCAAGGTCACCCTTGTAAGCATCACGATATTCGAGAAGGCCAATTTGCTTCTGGCTTTTGTCTGCATAACCCGCAACAGAAGGTAAGCTATCATGGTCACCCATATCTGTATCTCTATGGCATTGCGGTTGTCACCAAGGAAATATTTCAGCGGGAAGTTCTGTTTTAAACGCTTAAAGAGCTTATGAGAAGCTTCTCATAAGCTCTTTTATGTAAAGCATATCGTTATGCAAAGTAAAGCGAGAAGCAAGTCTGACAATCAAGGAGTTGTGAGATTACTTCTCACTTCCACTTCACATAATAATAGTCATCTACCAAGGTCTCTGAGCCAGTCACGCAGGTCTCTGCTCTTTTCCCAAGCCCTGTCTGAGTCACGATTAGGGACCAGATCTGCATATGCTTTCTCAAGAGCTTCACGTTTGGCTTTGGAATCCGCACGAGCATAGATGTCAGTTGTCTGTACCGAAACATGCCCAAGAAGATCACGTATATACACGAGGTTCACTCCTGCCTGCAAAAGATGCATGGCCCTGCTGTGGCGCAGCGAGTGGCAGCTGATACGTTCGGGAATCAAGTCGGGAGAGACCTTTCTCGCCATATTGGTATAGGTTGCCAGCATGTAGGCAATACCCTCTCGAGTGAGTTTCTCATGCCTGTTGCTGAAGAAGAGCGGCATGGCACCCTTGCTGGTCTCGTCAAGATGGTTTTCCTCCATGTATTCGCGCAGTATTCTCACCTGCTCCTTCACCAAAGGTACGATACGTGCCTTCCTGCCTTTTCCAAACAGTATGATTGTGTAGGGCTCATGGTTTATGCGCACGCTGTCCACTGTAAGGTCTGCTATCTCCTGCACTCTGGCACCTGTGTCATACATCAGCGAGAGGATTGCAAGATGTCTCCTGCCGTTCCATGTCGAGGTGTCTGGTTGCTCGAGCAAAAGCTTTACTCCTTCTGCAGAGAGGTAGTTGAGAGAGGCTCCTTCTGTTCTCATCGCCTTGATGGTGAGTATCTTCTGCCACTGTTCCATCATCTCGACCACAGCATACTGCAGATACCAGCAAAAGGAGTGGATGGCTGCAAGCCGATAGTTCCTTGTGGCTGGAGAGCATTTCCTTGTTTCGAGGATCCATGCCAGGAATCCGAGTACACTACTCCTCGTAAGGTGCTTAAGTCCGAGACGGTCGAGGGCAATTCCCTTCTCGCTTTTCATGTAGTCGATGAATTGGACAAAGGCATCCCTGTAAGACGCGATGGTGTTAGGACTGACATTCCTCTCATGCGGCAGGTATTCGGACAGGAAGCGGCTCAGGTGCTTTGCAAAATCAGTCGTCGTAGTCATAGGCTTTGCACGATGACGGATACACAAAGGCGTTTATCTCAGAGCATTGCTCCTCCAGTTCAGGGTACATGCTGCACGTCAGGCGTACATATTGCTCGGTCGCCGTCAGCGAGTGGTGCCCCAATGCGGTCGAGAGTATCGGCAGACCGGTATAGAGATCCATACCAGAGCGGCCCATCTGCACTAGGGAGTGCACGGCAAAGGTGTGCCTGAGGTCATGTACTCGCGGGCCATGGTGATTGCCAAAATGAGGAATCCCGCAGATGTCGAGTATCTCTTCTTGAAATTGGTGTACACCACTCCTTGGCTGATGTCTGTTCCATCCGATTTTACGAAAAGGTGGCTGTTGCTGTCGGACAGTCCTTTTATGGGCATACGGTCACGATAGCCTATATACTGCCTAAGTACGGACTCCATAGCTTCTCCAATTGGTACGATGCGCTCACTCCCGTTCTTGGTCTTGCGCAAGAGGATGTAGTGCTCGTCCAGATGCAGGTCAGCATTCCTGATGGACAGGAGTTCAGAGACTCTCATGCCAGTGCTGTAGAGCAGGCGCAATATGGAAGGAGTTGCAATCAGCGCTGTTCCCATGCGGATGTCATACAACCTACACTCATCAGCCGCGGAAAAGATGGCCGTCATCTGCTCAGGAGAGAATATATACGGAGTAAAGTCGGGCTTCGGCTGCTTCGGCAAACGGGGAATGAAGCATTCGCACCCGCACCGGGACATCATTGTCGTAAGCTGGGACCATACAGAGTACTTGGCATACAGCGTCCTGTCGCTGTCAGCCGTCCTGGTGGCTCTCCATCTACGGATAAACTCTTCTGTGATACGGGGATCGGACAGATGCTCACTGCTGGCAAAGTCGTCAAACTCCTTCAGTATCCACTTCATCCTATGGGCACTGATACCTGCAGAAGATTTGATGTCGAGCAGATGCCTGATGTATGGTGCAAGCACGCTACTGTAGTTAAACTGCTCAGCCATAGAACGCACCTCCTCTCTGCTTATAGAATCCGTCGGATACGGCAGGTACTGGGAGTGCGCACTTCAGTAATGACAAGATATCTATCTTCAGGTATGTCAGCGTAGTCTCTGTACTTCTGTGGCCCAGCGACTCTGATATGACCGGCATCATAGTACCCCCATTGAGCATGGCACTGGCAAGGGAGTGACGCAGGGAATGAGGCCCGTGATGCTTGCCAGAAGTGTCGACACCTGATCGTAAGATAATGTCATTGATGGCAGAGCACACCATATGTTTCGTAGCCGCAACATAGGGTGCCTTGGTCGAGAGGAACACGCTTTGCAGAGGGAATTCATGACGGCCATGGCGCAGATAGTCAATAATGGCATTGCCGACATCTGCAAGCAGTGGCAGCTCGATGACCTTCTTGGTCTTCTTCATCGTGAGCGTAATCACATTTTTGTCCCAGTCGATGTCTGAGAACTGGAGTCCTGCAATGTCTGATGCCCTCAGCCCGAGGCGTGATGCCAGAAGCTGCATCGCATAGTTGCGTTTACCGGACCTGTTGCTGCGGGAGCCCGTCTGTTCGATTCGCATCACCTCCTCTGCAGAAAAGTATGAGGGTAGCTTTTCCCGTTTGCGTATCTTGTAGGTGTCAAAGAGATCGTCGAAACGTCCGTCCGTGATATGTTCTTCCTTCCAGAAACGGAAAAGTACACGAAGCGCGGACACAATATTGACCTTGTTCGTAGGATGAGAGGACACGAAAGTAAGGATATCATTCTCAGATATGTCAGAGACACGGAATACCCTGCGCGTATTCAGATGCACAAGAAGCTCGCTGAGGTACAGGCGATAGTCCTTTATGGTGGTCATACTGCGACGCAGGTTAGCTATATGGGTAATCAGCTTTTCCATCTCTGCGCCAATCTCCCCATCAAGTGTGTGGACTACAGGAGTAAAGCAACGTTTGCGGATATGTCCCAGGCAGATCATGTCATCAAGCACCTGGACGCTCCTGATCTTTTCACGCTCCTGATGACGTATTGTGCCGTTGAAGTGGCAGGTTGATACGAAATCGGCTCCTACCGATGGTGAATAACTCTCAATGCCCTTTTCGGACATGTAACGGATGATACCTGTACGCCATAGACTCCTGTACTTGGAGATTCTGTTCTCCGTGTAGCAGTGTTCCTGGAAGTACTTGATGCATCGTTCCGTCAGCTCTGTAATCTTTAATTCTTCCATAACGATTGATATTAAGTCGGGGCTTATGCCTTACCCACAATATAATGTTATGAGAAGTAATTAGTGTTTACTGATTTAAATGTAACTTATTGATTATTAAGTATATATAACATTAATTCTTCTTTTGTTTAACAAAAAAATGAGTACCTTTGATTG